>PMIH01000317.1 GCA_003158255.1 Rhodocyclaceae bacterium | reverse complement strand
GAAGACGAGTTCTACGCCGGCGCCCTGCTCTACGACGACGGGCTGGACGAATCCTTCGGCAACCATGCCCGCCGCGTCGCCGCGCACCTGAAGAAGCTCGGCGTCAAGCGCCTGATCACCGTCGACCCGCACACCACCAAGATGCTCCGGCAAGCCTACCCGCACTTCGTCAAGAACTTCGACATCGAGGTCGTTAACTACCTCGAAGTGCTGGCGGAAAAGCATCCCGAGGCCGCGAAGAAGATGAACGGCGAAGTCGTGGTGCACGACTCCTGCGTCTATGCGCGCTACGAAAACATCTGCGAGCAGCCGCGCGAACTCCTGCGCGCCGCCGGCATCACCGTGCGCGAACCGGAGCTCGCCGGCAAGGCCACGCATTGCTGCGGCGGGCCGCTGGAATCGCTATTCCCGGCCGAAGCGCACCGCATCTCCGGCAACCGCGTCGACCAACTCGCCGCGCAAGGCAAGAACGTCGTCACCATGTGCCCGTTCTGCTGGGTGAACCTCAGCAAGGCCGCCGGCGACCGCATCGTCATCAACGACATCGCCAGCGCGCTCGCCGCGGGGAATCGGCAGGTGTCAGCGAGTCACTAGCGACAGCGGAGCGGCTCCAGCGAGCCGCTCCGTCACGGCTGACTTTGGCGGGCAATCAACGCCGTTATCCGGCCGTCCCGACGGCTCAGGCGAAGACCACGGAAACAGAGCCCCCGGCTTGCCGCTTCTTGGCCTTGGGCCGAACGATGATCTCGACATCCATGCCGAGTTTGGTCAGGAATCCGATCAGCCGTTCCTGGGAGTACCCCTTGAAGTGTCCGCGCAGGAGGGCGGATACCTTGGGCTGATCGATCCCCAACAGTTCGGCCGCCTGGACCTGGGTCAGCTTGCGAGCTTGAACGATGCGTCCGATCTGGGCAACGATGCGCGCCTTGGCGAGCATTTCCGCCGCATCGGCGAAGCCGAGATCGGCATAGACGTTTCCAGTGCTGGCCTCGTAGTCGATGTCTTTGGTGGCTTTGCGTGTCATGTTCATTTCCCTTCCGCGAGTCGTCGCGCGTCGTCCAGTCGCTTGCGGATCAGTTCCATATCCGGCTTGGGCGTCTCGCTACCTTTGGTCGATTTCTTCTTGAAGCAGTGCAGCACAAACACGGCCTCGGAAAAACGTACCGTATAGACGGCCCGATAGGTGTCTGTCGCATGGTCCTCGACGACTTCAAGAACACCGGCCGAGCCAAAACCTTTCAGTACCTTGGCACTCGGATGCCGGGTGCCGATCTGAGCGAGGTGCAATGCAAAGCCGAATTCGCGCTGCACCACTTTCGGCATGGCAAGCAAATCCTTTCGGGCACTGCCGATCCAGAACAGAGGTTTTTCGTCCAGGTTCATCGAAAATCAATGTATGCCATTACTGGCATATTGTCCAGAAGAATTTCAGCTAACGCCGGGCGACGGCAGGTAACAGCCCGTCACAAGCGGGGCCAGCGTGCGAAGGAACCGGGCCATCACGGCTGACTTTGGCGAATGACGAAACCGCCTGCGAAAGTCAGTCGTGGTGGTACGGCTAGCTGAAGGCGGCTAACGACCCGTTGCTACCGCTTTAGGGGCGGCTGCGAGAAACCACTTTGGATAGCTCAGCGACCGAAAGCATAGGCCCAGAACGGTGAATGATTCGGTGGCAGTTGGAGCACATGACAGCCAAATCGTCGAGCGTCGTGGTAACTGGTGCTGAGGACGCCGATAGCGGTACCAGATGGTGAACCTCGCAGAAACCTTCCCCAAAAGCACCGTAGGTAGCAGAAAAATCAAAGCCGCATACTTCGCAGCACAGCCGCCCCATGGCATTGAGCGTTGCTGATTTCTTTGCATCGACGAGTGCGCGATTCCGTTCCCGGCTGAGATGGGATACGAGACGAGCCGCGCCTTCGGTCCCGGCGGCGGGAAGATCGATGTCGGGAAGATTAGATGCAGGAGACAGTTGGCTGCCTTCGGCCTGAAGGGCTGTGAGGGCCTGAACGACGGTTTCGTCGCTGAGGCGGTTGAAGCCCAAGCTGAAGTTGCTTTGAGACTTCAGAAGTGAGGGGAACCAATCAAGGCTATTCAGCGGCACGGGAGGAGCAAACTCCTTCACCCGTTGACCTGAAATGACGTGAAGATTGGAAGATGGATCTTCAACGTCTACACGGTCAGCAACGTAAGTGCCGCAAAGCGAGAATGCCGTCTTCTTTCCGTCTGGAATGCCTTGTACGACCCAGACAGTGTTTCCGACAGCCTTCTTGAGAACACCGAGCTTTCGGCTCAGAAAGCGGAGTTCGTCGGAGGGCTCAAGTTCGTAGCCCATTGTCTTGGCGCTGTGATATACGATGAAGTGTTCCATAGCGCGAATTTAAGAATTTAAGGGGCCAGGCTGAGCTTTCTAAGAACAGTCTGGTTTAGAGGCGCCAATAGCATACTCGCCCGACGGGCAGTTGTCCGCGTTCGCGCGCCAACATGAAGGGCCGCGCATAACCGACACGAGCCGTACCACTACGACTGACTTTCGCAGCTTCCAAGCACCACCACTCGAATAGCAGATCGCGGCAATCGCAACGTGGTCGCCATCGTCAATACGATCAAGCGGCAACAAACCCAGGCAATTTCGAAGCTTTCGTATCAAACGTTGCCGTCGCTCGACAGCCGAGCCGCCGGTTTCTGGCACCGATCAGGCAATCGGCGAAATCGGCGGTCGTGTCCTTCCAGTTGAATAGGGATTCCTCGATGGTCGGCTCGTCCTCGAATTGAACGTCGGCCGCGTCGAGCAGCCCCGATATGGCCGCGACGATCTGATTCTTCGACAGGCTGTATCGGCTGCGCAGCACCCATTCGGTTTCCAGGAGGACGAGTTGGCTGACGAAGATGCCGCGCCCGGCCCCGACTTCACGCTTGATCAGTTTGCGTGCCCGCTCGAACTGCGCTTCGTCGTCCCGCACCAGAAAACGGACGAGGACGTTGGTATCGACGCCCAGCGTCACCGCGACAACCGTTCGACCGGAACGGGCTTGCGGCCCTTCTTGTGCAACATGCCCGCCAGTTCGGTAACGCTCTTCGACTTCACGCGCATGACCACTGTGGCGTCTGGCATCAGCGTGAACGTCATCCGGTCTCCAGCCTTCATGGCAAGGCTATCCCGTATTTCCTTGGGAATCGTTGTTTGACCCTTGCTGGTCAGCGTGGCGTCATTGGACATTCTGAGTCACCTCTCTCTCCTTACGTTCTGCATTCTAGTAAGGCGCCCTGTTGTTGGCAACATGCGGCATGCCGTCCTCTGCGCGTTCAGCAAGTCACAGCGGCTGAAAATCCGCCGCCACCTGATCGGCGGTCTTCGCGCTCAAACCGGCCGCCTTGGCGAACTTGGGCCATTCGTCCAGCGCGCCGCGCACGTCGGCCAGCAGGTCTTGCGGTCGGCGCACGCCGAAGCGATCGGCTTCGAGCAGCAGGTCGGTGCGCCGGATGTCGTCGAACCTGCCATTCACGCTCATCAGGTGCTGGTAGGTCCATTCGCCCTTGGGGTTGTAGGCGTGGGTGAGGTCGTAGCCGCTGGCCAGTTCCCAGGCCTGGCCTTGCTTCAGCCGGAAGGCGAAGTTCTTGGTATGGTCGTCGCAGTTCCGGGCCATGACATTGAAGGCCATGCGCCGGAAGGCCTGGGCATTGGCGTTGTCGCCGAGCCTGAGGCGGGCGATGACCATGAAGAGCTGCGCGTAGGCGTGGGTGGCGCGCTGCTTGTAGTCGAGATGGTCCATGGCGCAAAGGGTCTGGACGTGGTGCCGGACGGTCTGGCCGGCCACGATGTCGCGGTCGAAGCGCCGGGTCATGAAATGGGCGCGGCCATTCTCTTCGAGCAGGCGGCAGGGCGACATGTCGATACCGGCCGCGACGGCCATCAGGTGGTAGGCGTATTCGATGCGCCCGTACTCGGCGCCGGTGCCGAGTTCCGCATCCTTGCCGACGCCGTCGAACTTGAGCAGCCAATGTTCGAAACCGGGCGCGGCATCGAACTGGCCGCTGCGCACTTCGCCCGTCGCCGAGTTCCAGGCAATCACCGCCTTGGCGCGCGCGCCGCCAGCCGAGGTGCCGACGCGGATGATGTTGGCCAGCGCCGCCTGCGCCTGCGGGTCGCCCGAGAGGTCGCCATGCACCACCCGGCGCGCCGCTTCGATCAACGCCTTCATGTGCAGCGGTTCGGCGCTTTCGCGGTGCGCGCCGCGCGCCGGCTTGAATTCGAGCGCGCCCATGCCGCGCCGGCCCATGTAGGCGAGGCGGTCGAGCGCGGTGACGGCGCGCTTGTCGATGCCCCGGCCGCTCATCCAGGCGTCGATCAGCGCATTGCCGAAGTCGTCCGGCAGCACGTCGGCGAGGAGTCCGGGCAGGCCCTTGTAGCTCGGCTCGGAAAGGCTCGGAAAAGCGAAGCTCGGGCGCGCATCGGCCAGCGGCATTTGCAGCGGCGCCAGTTCGATTCCCGTGCGCCGCCAGGCTGGCTCGTAAGCGAAGACGTAACAGCCGAGACGCGGGTCGGGCGCCACCGCGCCAACGCGCTGACCCCAGATGCGGACCTCGATGACCGGCGTGTCCATCAGCCGGCCTTCCTCGGCCCGCGCGGCCGGCTGACGCGGCGCGGCGCCCTGGATTGACGGAGCAGCGCGAGCGGATCGACCGAGACTTCCGGCGCCAGCGCATCCAGCCCATCGAGACTATCGAGCGCCTTGAGCACGCGCAGCAGGGTTTCGACGGTCGAGCCGCGGCCGGTTTCCAGATTGCGCAGCGCCTTTTCCGAGATGCCGGCCTTCTCCGCCGTCTCGCGTTGATCGAGGTTCCTGGAAAGGCGCAGGCGCCGCAAGCGCTCGCCGAGCGCGACCTGGAGTTCCTCGGCGACCATGAATTGATGTGACTTCATCGGCGTTATTATGCCGATTACTACGTGAGATTGCAATAACCGGTATAAATAGACCGATAGTGTCATTGTACACTTACATTGCCATGCCCGCCGCGGCTGGCCACTGGAATCGCTCTTCCCCGCCGAAGCACTCAAGTACTGTTCCGTGTCAATTGAGGCTATCCTCCTCGCCGGTAATCCGCTGACCTTGAACCGATCGTCCATTGCGAGAGAGCATTGAGGAAATGGAAATGACCTACTGCCACAGAATTGCTGCCGTCCTACGGCGCGTGGGGAGTGTCCTTTGGATCGCCCTCGTCGGAATACTGCCCGGGTCAGCCGTCGCGGCCAGCAGCTTTGCCGATGTCAGTGCCACTTCGTGGGCGTCGCCTTATATCGAAGCCATTCGTGCTGCCGGCATCACAACCGGTTGTAGCGCTACGAACTACTGTCCCGCGGCGGCAGTAACCCGCGATCAGATGGCGGCATTCCTCGTTCGAGCGATAGAGGGCGAACCCGCATCCGATTGCATCGTGGCCCCCTTTCCCGATGTGCCGGTCGGCAACGCCTTCTGCAGGTATATTCAGCGGCTGGCTGCGCTCAATATCACCACCGGGTGCGGTGGCGGCAACTACTGTCCGAGCCAGGTGGTCGATCGGCAGCAGTTGGCGGCCTTTATCGTGCGGGCACTGGATGGTGAGCCGGCGAGCACCTACTGCGACAGCGGGGCACCCTTTTCCGATGTCCTGTCAACCAACGCGATGTGCAAGTACATCAAGCGATTGGCCGAGTTGCAGGTAACCACGGGTTGTGACGCCACCCACTACTGTCCAAACCAAGTCGTCACGCGGGAACAAATGGCGGCCTTCCTCGCGCGGGCCTTCCTCGGTGTCAGGATCGCAATTTCGCCCAAGAGTGCAGTCGTTCCTTCGGGGGCTACGCAACAATTCAGCGCTACCGTTACTGGAACCGCCAACACTGCCGTGACCTGGAGCATTCAAGAGGTGGCGACCGGAGGTTCCGTCAGCAGTGGTACCTATCAGGCGCCAACAACGATATCGGGTGCCTCGCAGACCTTTCATGTGGTTGCTACGAGTCAGGCCGACCCATCCAAGTCGGCTGTCGCCACAGTAACCGTGACGACCCCCGGGGCACCCGCAACGGTTTACAGCGGTTGTGCGNNAGGCGCCACGGTGGTGTCCGGCGACCGGATCGTTCTACTAAGCGGCGACCACGGCTCTCTCTCCCTCAATAACGCCGCCAACAGCGACTTCATCTCGATCCAGGCCGCCCCGGGGCAAACCCCCATCCTTAGCGGCATCACGATATACGGTGGGTCGCACTGGGCGTTCAGCGGCCTGACCATTCAGAAACTCAACAATGGCGGCTACGAGTTTGGCGTCCGCTATACAGGCGACAACTTCGTCTTCGCGAACGGCACC
>PMIH01000285.1 GCA_003158255.1 Rhodocyclaceae bacterium | reverse complement strand
CATGAACGTCCTGCTGGCCGAAGCGAAGGTGCCCTACGATATCGTGATGGAGATGGACGAGATCAACGCGGACTTCCCGGATACCGATGTGGCGATGGTCATCGGCGCCAACGACATCGTNNTGGAAGGCCAAGACCTCGATCGTCATGAAGCGCTCCATGGCGTCCGGCTACGCTGGCGTCGACAACCCGCTCTTCTACAAAGAGAACAACCGCATGTTGTTCGGCGACGCCAAGAAGATGCTCGATGAGGTGCTGACAGCGCTGAGGGCCTGACCCTCACTGCTTCGAAAACGACAACGCCCACCGATGTGGGCGTTGTGCTTTGGGGAACCTCCAAAGTCAGTCATGGTGTGACCGGAGGGAATCCCCGTGGGAGTACGCCGATAGACGCTCTATCCGCCAAGCCTTCCCACGGGGCATTGCCGCTGTCCTCACACGTTGTGGCCGAGGCATTTTGTCGCCCCGACACGACAGAATCGCTGTTAAGCGTCCCTTAATCCAGCAAGCCAAGAATCGCGGCGCAAGCAAAGGCTTCACTGGAGCACTTGAGCATACCGACGGGGGATAATCATGAATAGAAGAATCGTACGACGTGTGCTGGCCGCATTGGCCTGCCTGCTAGCGGGCATCAATGCGTTTGGCGACGGTGGCAACAGCACAAGCGGGAACACTGATTCGACTCAGGCTTCGAATTCATCCGGGCTAAGGTTGTCGGCTACCAGCATTGCGTTGATGGAGGGCGCAACGGCGAACATCACCGTCAGCAACGCCTCCGGTTCCACCAGCGTCAGTTCCTCGAATACTTCGGTGGCCAAGGCAACCCTCAGCAACACCGTCATCACCGTCAGCGGCATCAAAGCCGGTTCGGCGACATTGACCGTGAAAGACCGGCGAACTACCCGGCAGGTGGGCATCTCCGTAATCGCCGGTTCCGGCGGAACCACCCCGCCGCCGACCAGTTCCAGCACCTANNTACAACAACCTGCACGCGCAACTGGTCAACAAGAGCACGGGCAAGCAAGTCACCAGCAACGTGACGTTGACCTACGAGTCTTATGCCGACGATACGGTGGCCAAGACCGATCCGCTTTACGGCTCGATCAACACCATCAGTTCGACCAAGACCAATTTCTGGACNNGCGATCCGACCATCAGCAATCCGACGCCTTCAAAGACACCCGCACCGATGGCCTTTAGTGCCGCCAAAGGGGCGTTTCTGGCCGAGGGTGTGCCGATCACGCCGACGGACGATCGGGGCGTGAAGAACTTCTATCCAATGGTCAAAGTGATAGCCAAGGATGCGACCGGCAAGGTGTTGGCCACGGCGCGCGCGGTACTGCCCGTCAGCGACGAGATGACCTGCAAGGCGTGCCATACCTCGACTACCTCCACCAACCCCGCGGCGCAGGCGGCTCGCCCGACCGCGGGCTGGGTCAACGACCCCGATCCGGAGAAAGACTGGAAGAAGAACATTCTGCGTCTGCATGACGACCGCAAGTTGAATGATCCAGTCGACGGACCGTTGTTCGCCAAGGCACTGGCGCAGTTCGGCTACGATTCGCGCGGGCTGGCCGCCACGGTGGCCAACGGCAAACCGGTATTGTGTGCGGCGTGCCACTCCTCCAATGCCCTGGCGACTTCGGGCTATTTCGGCGTGCCTGCGCTTACCCAGGTGCTTCATACCGCGCACTCGGCCGTCAAGGATCCGACGACGCAAGTGGCACTCGGCAACATCAACAATCGCAGCGCATGCTACATGTGCCATCCAGGCTCGGTAACGCAGTGCCTGCGCGGCGCGATGAGCAATGTGACCGACGCCAGCGGCAACGTGCTGATCGGTTGTCAAAGCTGCCACGGCACGATGCTGCAAGTCGGTGCCCAGACGCGGACCGGTTGGTTCAGCCAGCCCAACTGCCAGGCCTGCCACCACGACAGCCAGCGTGAAACGGTTGCCGTCGATGCCAACGGTATCCCGAAGGTGTGGACGGACGCGCGTTTCGCGACCACCCCGAACGTGCCGTCGACGGGCTACAGTCTGTTCCGCTTCAGCAAGGGACACGGCAACCTCGATTGCGAGGCCTGTCACGGTGCCACTCACGCCGAGTATCCGAGTTCCCAGTCGCAGGACAACGCGTTGGCCATGGACTTGCAAGGCCATACCGGCACCATCCATGAATGCACCGCGTGTCATGCCACCGTGCCTACTACCGCCACCGGCGGACCGCACGGCATGCACACGATCGGCGCTGCCTGGGTGTCTGCGCATCACACGCAGGTCAAGAGCACCGGCACGGCAGCCTGCGCTTATTGCCACGGCGCAAATTATCGCGGCAGCCCGATGAGTGAGGTCAGGATGGCCAAGACGTTCACAGTGGAAGGACGGACCAAGACCTTCGCCGAGGGAACCGCAGTCGGNNGCCGCCCACGTGGGCGGCTCTTTTCTTGACGATGAAATCCGCGGGACGGCTACTTCTTGCCGAGACCACCCAGCAGGGCGGCCACCGGACGCAGCGGGCGCTTGGGTGGGCCGGCGTCAGCCTTGTTCGCGGACGTTCCGTCGGCGGGAGCCACCGATTCGTAGGGCTTGCGGAAATCGAAGCCGTCGACTGCCGGCAGATGCGCGACCGGCGGCGGCAACTGGACCGGCGCTTTCGGACCATGACGTTCCCGTTCCCGGTGAGGATGGCCATGACCGCGGCCTCGCTTGTCACTCTCGGTGATGGCACTGGTGGCGAATTCTGGCAGCGCCACCTGCTCGATCTTGAGCTTGAGCAGGCGTTCGATGTCGTTCAGGCGCGGCTTTTCCTCGGGTGCGACCAGCGAGGTGGCGTCGCCCAGCTTGCCGGCGCGGCCGGTGCGGCCGATGCGATGAATGTAGTCTTCGGCGACGTGCGGCAGTTCGTAGTTGATGACATGGGGCAGATCGTCAATGTCGAGGCCGCGCGCAGCGACGTCGGTAGCAACCAGTACGCGCGCCGTGCCGGTCTTGAAGGCTTCCAGTGCTTCAGTGCGTTGCTGCTGGCTCTTGTCGCCGTGAATGGCAACGGCATTGACGCCCTGGCGTTCCAGCCAGGTAGCGAGGCGAGCGGTGCCGAACTTGGTGCCGACGAAGACCAGCGCTTGCATGTCGGGCGCCTGGTTGACCATGTGCAGCAGCAGATGGCGCTTGCGGTCGGAATCGACCGCATACATCCGGTGCGTGATGGTTTCGGAAACGGTATTGCGGCGGGCGACTTCGATGAGCTGGGGATCCTTCAGCATCGTGTCGGCGAGCTTCTTGATTTCTTCGGAGAAGGTGGCCGAGAACAACAGGCTCTGCCTTTCTTTCGGCANNGAGCATGCGGTCGGCTTCGTCGAGAATGACGAACTCGACTTGGCTGAAATGGACGCTCTTCTGCTGCACGTGATCGAGCAAGCGGCCTGGCGTGGCGACGACGATCTCGCGGCCCTCGCGCAGTTCCGCCGTCTGCGGCTTGATGTCGACGCCGCCATAGATGCAGACAGAGCGCAGCGGCAGGTGCTTGCTGTAGGTGACGACACTTTCATGCACCTGCATGGCCAGCTCGCGCGTCGGCGTCAGGATCAGACAGCGTACCGGGTGGCGGGCGGGC
>PMIH01000127.1 GCA_003158255.1 Rhodocyclaceae bacterium | reverse complement strand
CTGTTCCAGCAGGGCGCGTTGTTTTCCTCGCTGTCAGTAGCGCAGAACATCATGCTGCCGATGCGCGAGCATACGACGTTGCCGGCCGCTGAACAGGAGCAGCTGGCGGCGATGAAGCTGGCCCTTGCCGGCTTGCCGGCGGACAGCGGTATCAAGTTTCCTGCCGCGCTTTCCGGCGGCATGGTCAAGCGCGCTGCTTTCGCGCGGGCGCTCGCCCTCGACCCGAGGATTCTGTTTCTTGACGAACCGACTTCCGACCTCGACCCGATCGCCGCCAGCGGCATCGACGCGCTGATCCGGCAGCTCAACGACAGCCTGGGCGTCACCGTCGTCATCGTCACCCACGATCTCACAACACTCTTCACCATCTGCGGCCGTATTGCTGTACTGGTCGACAGAAAGATAACCGTCGACACGGCGGACAAGCTGATGAAGTCCGACCATCCATGGATTCACGAGTTCTTTCATGGACCGCGCGCAGAAGGGGCAATGCAGGCAAGGAAGGCAAGCCATGGAAACTGACAAGCACTATTTCTTCGAGGGATTGTTCATCATCGTGTTCTCCATCGCCGCGGCCATTCTTGCCCTCTGGCTTGGGAGTCCAGGTCACCAGGACGACGTGATCTACCAAATTCACTTTTCCGACTCGGTGAGTGGCCTCACGGTCGGTGATGCGGTGGCTTTCCGCGGCGTCGATGTCGGCACAGTGAAGTCGATGCGTATCGACCCCGACAATTCGCGCCTGGTGCTTGTGGAGGTAAGATTGTTCAAGGAAACCCCGGTCAAGACTGATACCAGGGCCAGCCTGGAGATGAAGGGCATCACCGGTGTGGTCAAGATCGAGCTGAACGGCGGCGACCCGGCGGCGCAGACGCTGCTTGCCGTCACGCCCAAGGGCAATATTCCTGAGATTCCCTCGGAAAGGTCTGGTCTCCAGGCGGTACTCGACGCATTGCCGAAACTGGTCGAGAAGTTTTCCTCCATCGAGGACCAGGTCAAGAAAGTTGTCAAGAACGTCGGCGGATTGACGGATAAGGTTAGTGACAACCCTTCTCTGCTACTGAGGCGGCCGGATGGAAAGGCAAAGCAATGATGCCGGGAACCGGACATAGGACAAAATAACGGCCGCAAACATATGCGGCCGTTATGTGCTTAGTACGTCTTGGGCTGATTGCGGCTTCGGGCCGGGAAAGGTGGTGGAGCCTTGACAGCCTGCTCAACGTCTCCGACACCCTTCTGGACCGTGCCTTCAACCCGCTTTTCGGCGCCCTTCACCTGTTGATTGGTATTGCCGGTCGCCTCACCCACCTTTTGCTGGATCTTGCCGGCGACTTTCTTGACGCTGCCTTCGATCTGGTTCTTGTTCATTTGAGTCTCCAAGAATGGCCGACGCGTCAAAGTGCGCGCCGTCCGCTGATGATGTTGATCAGAATCATGACTAAGGCCACCACTAGAAGAATGTGGATAAATCCACCCAGGGTATAGGACGTAACAAGGCCGAGTAGCCACAGTATGAGCAGAACAACTGCGATGGTATAGAGCATGAGGTTCACCTCTCCTTTCATTCGCCACGACAGGCAATACGCCTCGCGACTTGATACCACTTTGGACGAAGTTCCTCTGGTCGTCTGTTCGGCTGCGCACATTCGATCCATATGTGTCTTAACGAACGGAGGGCCTACGGCGGAACAGGAAGAATGAGCGCTCGACCCAAGCGTTCTACCCTTTTGGCAGAGCGAATACCTGAACTAACCTGGAGAGCAAACATGGAACAGAGTCGCTATCAATCCACCGATTTCTTTAGCGCGCGCTTTATCTTGGCGGCGTTCGCACTGCTCATGGCCTTGGCATTCGCGTCAGGCGTGGTTTTCGCTGCCGAAAAGGTTAGTCGTCTGGATCGTACGGAACTGCGCATTCAGGACATGCATACGAAGCTCAACATCACGGCGGCTCAGGAAGAGCAGTGGACCAAGGTCGCCGAGGCAATGCGCGACAATGCGAAGGTCATGGACACGCTTACCCAGGCAAGAATGGAGCATGCCAAAGACATGACGGCTGTCGATGACCTCAAGTCCTACGGCGAAATCGCCGCTGCTCACGCCGACGGGATCAAGAAGCTGACTCCTGTGTTCGCCGACCTGTATGCCAGCATGTCGGAACCGCAGAGGAAGGAAGCGGATACCCTGTTCCGCCATGGTCCCCGTAAGCATGCAAACCGGAAAGGAGTAGCAAAGTGAACTCCTCAATACAAAAGCCTTTGTGGTTCCGGACGGTTGAGCGAAAAGGCCTTATCGTAATCACGTTGGCGATTGCGATGGCCGGTTTGGCCTTGTCGCCTCCGCTAGCCGCAAGAGATAACGATCAGGGTGACCGGGGCGGCCGGAATGTCGATCGCAGCCAGCGCGACTGGCGTTCAAGTAGTGAGAGGAATCATCAGTACCGCCGTGTGTATAGGCGGCCCTATGTCTACGCGCAGCCTGTCTTCATTCCGCCGCCTGTGGCCTACGAGCCGCAACAATCGCCTGGCATCAGTCTCTTCTTTCCGCTGGATCTTCGTCGGCGTTAGGATTCGGTTCCACGATGAATCCATTAAGTCTCACGGACTATGGCCAGAGTTACTGGCTCGACAATCTCACGCGGCGGATGATCGACAACGGTGGTCTGGCGCGCCGAGTGAGTGAGGAAGGGCTGGGCGGCGTCACTTCCAACCCGGCCATCTTCCACAAGGCGATTTCGAAGAGCCGCGACCACGATGAGCAGATCCGGCTCGACGCGCTGGCGGGCCGATCGGTCCAGGAAATCTACGAGGATCTGACCACGACTGACGTCCGCGCTGCCTGTGACGTCCTGCGTCCGGTTTTCGACCGCACCGCGGGTGCCGACGGCTTCGTCAGCCTGGAAGTGTCCCCGCATCTCGCCCACGACGCGATAGGCTCCATCGCCGAGGCGCACCGCCTGCACGGCGTGGTCGGCCGGCCCAATCTGCTCATCAAGATTCCCGGTACCGCGGCCGGCGTATCGGTGGTGGAAGAGTTGCTTTTCGATGGCATCAACGTCAACATCACGCTCCTGTTTTCAGTTGCAAGCTACGAGGCGGTGGCCGACGCCTATCTACGGGCGCTGGAGCGGCGCCTTGGAGGGGGTCGTTCCATCAACGACGTTGCATCCGTGGCGAGCTTTTTTCTCAGCCGCATCGATGTGCTGGTCGATCAGCTGCTGGGCCAGCGGACTACTGCGCAAGCCGCACCCCTGCTCGGCAAGGCAGGCATCGCCAACGCCAAGCTGGCTTATCGGAGCTTCCAGGACCTGATCGCCGGCGAGCGCTGGCAGGCGTTGGCGCAGCGTGGTGCCCGGCCCCAACGGATGCTTTGGGCCAGCACCAGCACCAAGAATCCTGCGTATCGCGACGTCATGTATGTCGAGCCGCTGATTGGGCCGTACACCGTCAACACCATGCCCGAAGAAACCATCACCGCCTTCGTCGACCACGGCGAAGCGGGCAACACGGTAGCGGAGGGTATCGGCGAGGCACGTCGGGTGATGGCAGGGTTGGAGGAAGCCGGCATCGATTTCAGTGTCGTCACGGCGCAACTCGAAAACGAAGGCATCGAAAAATTCATTGAGCCTTACGAGGCCCTGCTCGACATCATCGGCGACAAGCGGGACAAGTACGTCATGGCGGGGAATACGGAGCCTCTTGAGTTGATGGCGCGCAAACTGCGCCGGGAAGTCATTGCCATGACGACGGCGGCCGGTTCCGGCCATCCTACGTCATGCATGTCCTGCGCGGACATCGTCGCTGCGCTCTTCTTTCGGGAAATGCATTGGGATCCGGCGGCACCTCGGGCGCGCAACGTCGACACCTTTGTCCTGTCGAAAGGCCATGCCGCGCCGATCTGGTGGGCCGCACTACACGAGGCCGGCGCCATTGCCGACGACATTCTTTCCCTGCGTCGCCTCGACAGCAATCTCGAAGGCCATCCCACGCCCAACAATCCTTGGGTCAGGGTTGCCACCGGCTCCCTCGGTCAAGGCCTGCCCGCGGCCAATGGCATCGCGCTGGCCAACCGCCTCGACGGTATCGACGCCAATGTCTATTGCCTGCTCGGCGACGGCGAGTGTTCGGAAGGTTCGGTATGGGAAGCCGCCCAGTTCGCTTCCCTGCACCAACTGGCACGAGTGGTTGCCATTATCGACATGAACGGCCTCGCCCAGACGGGCCCGGCGCCCTATGGCCATGATGGCTCGGTGTTCGCACACCGCTTCCAGGCCTTTGGCTGGAAGACCATCGAGATCGACGGCCACAACCAGACCGACATCCTGCAAGCGCTGCATCGTGCCCGCGAGGGCGGCCCCACCGCCATCATCGCACGCACCGAAAAGGGCAAGGGGGTTTCGTTCCTGGAAGGCGCCCTCGGCTGGCACGGCAAGGCTCTTGACAGCAAGCAGATGGAACAGGCTTTTGCCGAATTGGGCGAGGCCGACATCACGCTTCACGTTGAGCCGCGTCATGTCGGACACTTTGAGGCAACAGAGCACACACAACCATTTCCTCGCCTTCCGATGACCTATCGGAAAGGCGATTCGGTTGCCACTCGGGAGGGCTATGGCAGCGCCCTCAAGAAGCTCGGCGCATTGATCCCGAACCTGGTCACGCTGGACGGCGACGTCAGCGAATCCACGCGCGCCAAGTTGTTTGGCGATGCCTACCCGGAACGCTTCTTCGAGTGTTACATCGCTGAACAGAACATGGCGGGCGTCGGGTTGGGCTTGGCGGCCAGCGGCAAGCTGCCTTTCGTTTCCACCTTCGCCTGCTTCCTCACGCGCGCGGCCGACTTCATCCGCATGGCCAGCCACAGCCGGCCGCCACAATTGGTCTTTTGCGGCAGCCACGCCGGTGTCTCGATCGGCGAGGACGGGCCATCCCAGATGGGGCTGGAAGACATCGCGATGTTCCGGGCACTGCACGGCAGCACCATTCTCTATCCGTGCGACGCGGTCAGCGCCGAACGGCTGACCGAGGAGGCCGCTTGTACCCATGGCATTGTCTACCTGCGCACCAGCCGTCCAAAGTCGCCAGTCATCTACGACAACGAAGAAGCGTTCGCAGCCGGTGGCAGCAAGACCCTGCGCTCATCTGCGCAGGATACCTTCACTATCGTTGCGGCCGGCATCACGGTGCACGAAGCGCTGGCCGCCCATGACAGCCTCAAGCAGAAAGGCATCGTGACCCGGGTCATCGACGCCTACTCGGTAAAGCCCATCGACGTCGACACCCTGAAGAAGGCTGGGCGGGAAACTCGCGCACTATTCGTGGTCGAGGATCATTGGGTGGATGGCGGGCTGGGTGACGCGGTCGCGGCGGTCGTGGTTTCGTTAGGCTCGGTCGCGCCTGTCTACAAGCTGGGTGTCGACAGCGAGCCACGTTCCGGTACATCGGAACAGCTGCTGGAGCGCTACGGTATTTCGCGTCATGCCATCGAGAGGAGAGTTTTTCAACTCTCTGGCAATCAGTTGCGGATGGCATAATGGCCGTTCACGTCGAAGAAGGTAGACGCCATGCACGCTCCAGGCAACCCGGGCATTGCCCCCACGTGGACCAGCAGCGCCAAGGATATGGTGGGCTGCGCATTCGGTTCGCCGCGCCTGTGGTTCACTACTGGCTACGGCATCCTCAATGAGGTCTATTACCCAAGAGTAGATGTTCCGCAGATCCGCGACCTGGGATTCATTGTCACCGATGGCAAAGGGTTCTGGGTTGAGGTCAAGCGCCTGGGCGACTACCGAAGCGAGCAGCCGGAACCCGGCATACCGGCAGTCGAAATTTTTCACCAGCACCCGCGTTTCACGCTGCGGTTGCGGATCGCGCCGGATTCCGCGCGGGATGTCCTGCTGATCGAGGTAACGCTTGAGGGGGACGAAAGCATGCGTCCGTATGCCTTGCTGGCGCCCCATCTGGGTGGGACCGGCAACGACAACACGGCGCAGGTGGATCGCTACCGGGGCCGGAAAATACTCTGGGCGGACCAAGGTCCGTTTTCGCTTGCCCTGGCTGCGGTCGATGACCAGCAGCGCGATGCGTGGGGAATGACCAGTGCCGGTTATGTCGGTAGCAGCGACGGCTGGCATGACTTCACTGCCAATGGCGCGCTGACCTGGCAGTACGACATCGCCGGCCCCGGTAATGTCTCGCTCATTGGCGAATTGCCACGTCGCGCCACTTTGGCGCTGGGTTTCGGTACCAGCCGGGAATCGGCGGCGACGCTCGCATTCTCTGCCCTCACCGCGCCGTTCGAGTACGCGTGGGAGCAGCACGTCTCGGCGTGGCGCACGTGGCAGGGGCAGTTGAAATGTCCGGGGGATTTGCCTGCGGCGATTCGCGATCAGGTTGCAACGTCGGCGATGGTGCTGCGGGTGCATCACGACAAGACCTACCCCGGTGCGCTGGTGGCCAGCCTGAGCGTTCCTTGGGGCAATAGCCGCGACGATGTCGGTGGCTACCATCTCGTGTGGCCGCGCGATCTGGTGGAGAGCGCGGGCGCGCTTCTGGCGCTGGGTCAAGTCGACGAAGCGCGCGCGATCTTGCGCTACCTCATCGCGACGCAGAATGAAGACGGGCACTGGGCGCAGAACCAGTGGCTGGGTGGCAAGCCGTTTTGGGGCGGCATGCAGCTCGACGAAACGGCCTTTCCAGTGCTGTTGGCGGCGGCGCTCGCCGAGCACGATGCGCTCAACGCCGTAGAAGTACGCGACATGGCGCTCGGCGCCTTGAGTTTCATCGCTCGCAACGGTCCCTACACCGACCAGGATCGATGGGAAGAGGACGCGGGCATCAACACCTTCACACTAACCATATGCATCGCCGCGCTGGTGGGCGGCGCCCAATTCCTCGATGAACCCGCGCGTGGCTTTGCCCTCGCCCTTGCCGACTACTGGAATTCGCAAGTGGAGAACTGGGCCAGCGCCCGTGGCACTCGCATCGCACAGGAGTCGGGCGTGGACGCGCACTATGTCCGCATCGCGCCGCCCCCGAGCGGCGCTCTTGGCGACAGCCTCCGGCTGGTGCTGCCGATCAAGAATCTGACGCGCGACCCGGGGCTACCGGCGCAGGAACAAATAGGCACCGATTTTCTGCAACTGGTGCGCTTCGGCTTGCGCCGCGCCGACGATCCGCTGATCCGCGCCAGCGTGAAAACGGTGGACGACCATCTCAAAGTGGATACGCCCAGCGGTCGGGCCTGGCGCCGCTACACCAATGACGGTTATGGCGAACACGTCGACGGCAGCCCGTTCGACGGCACCGGGCAGGGACGACCATGGCCGCTGCTTACCGGCGAGCGCGGTCATTACGAACTGGTAGCCGGAGTCGACCCGCTACTCTATCTCGAAGCGATGGCCGCAATGGCAGGCGAGGGCGGGTTGCTTCCCGAACAGGTATGGGACAGCGCGCCGATCCCGGAACGAAATCTGTATCCCGGCAAGCCAACCGGCTCGGCAATGCCATTGGTATGGGCGCACGCCGAATTCATCAAGCTTGTCGCCAGCCGCGCACTCGGCAGGCCCTTCGATGCCTTGCAGGTGGTGCGCGAGCGCTATCGGGCGCAATGCCCATCGACTGACCAGGTGTTCTGGAGCCAGCGCTTGCCGGCCGGTTCGGTGAGGGCCGGACAAGCGCTCGGCATCTGCCTGCCGGCGCAGGCAACCGTGCATTGGAGTGTGGATAGCTGGCACACGATCACCGACACGGCCACTCGCGATACCGGGCTCGGGGTGCAGGTGGCCGACCTGCCGGTTCGCAATCTGAGCGCCGGGCAATGGATCGATTTCACCTTCCGGTGGTCTGACCCGGAGAGATGGGAAGGGCAGGACTTCCGCTTGGACATCGTTTAGCGGAGTACCTGAACATTCGCAGTCGTTTGAGAGGAATGCAACATGCAGCTGGGCATGATCGGTTTGGGGCGGATGGGCGCGAATATGTGCCGCCGTCTGATGCGCGCCGGGCATCAGTGTGTCGTCCATGACATCAGTGCCGATGCCGTGGCCACGCTTGTCGGTGAGGGCGCGATCGGTGCGCAATCGCTTGAAGACTTCGTCGGCCGACTGGAGCGCCCGCGCAGCGTCTGGATGATGGTCCCGGCGGCGATCGTGGAGGGTACGCTTACGGCCATGGCCAAGTTGCTGGAGCCCGGCGATGTGGTGATCGATGGCGGAAACTCAAATTATCGTGACGATATCCGCCGCGCCGCGCAACTCGGCCGGGACGGAGTCCACTATCTGGACGTTGGCACGAGCGGCGGTGTCTGGGGCATGGACCAGGGCTATTGCCTGATGATCGGTGGCGAGAAAAATGTGGTGCAACACCTTGAGCCGATTTTCAGCGCGCTCGCGCCCGGTATCGAGGCCGCACCGCGAACGCCGGGCCGAGAGGACACCAGCACCAGCGCCGAGCATGGCTACCTGCACTGCGGCGCGAGTGGCGCCGGCCACTTCGTCAAGATGGTTCACAACGGCATCGAGTACGGCATCATGGCTGCGTACGCCGAGGGCCTCAACATCCTGCGCCATGCCAACAGCGGCAGCGTGACTCCCCAAGCCGACGCTGAGACCGCACCGCTCGAAGATCCGGAAGCGTACCAATACGACCTGAATCTCGGTGACATTGCGGAAGTCTGGCGGCGCGGCAGCGTGATCCGCTCGTGGCTGTTGGACTTGACGGCGCAGGCGTTGCTGCGCGACGCCGACCTGTCGGCGTTTCACGGTCACGTATCGGATTCCGGCGAAGGCCGCTGGACGCTCAAGGCGGCCATCGATACCGCCGTGCCCGTGCCGGTACTCAGCGCGGCACTCTTCGAGCGCTTCAGCTCGCGCGGCGAGGGTGGCTTCGCCGACAAAGTGCTGTCGGCCATGCGTAGCGAATTCGGCGGCCACGCGGAGCAGACGCCGCCCAAAGGCAAGCCGTGAGCGCACCACTTTCCGATGCCCTGGTGCTGTTCGGCGCGACGGGCGATCTCGCCGCCAAGAAGATCTATCCGGCATTGCAGCAGATGGTCCGGCGCGGTCACCTCGATATTCCCGTGATCAGCATCGCGCGCGGTGGCTGGGATATAGAACGGTTCCGCACGCACGTCCGCACTTGTCTGGAAAAGATTGACGGGTTCGACGAAGCAGTGTTTGCTAGGCTTTCTGGCCTTCTGCGCTTCGTCGACGGCGACTACGACGATGCCGGCACGTTTCGCCGGCTTTGCGATGCGCTGGGCGCGGCGCAACGACCCTTGTTCTATCTCGCCATCCCGCCCAGCATGTTTCCCACCGTCGTGCACAGCCTGGGGAAACTACCCTGCGCTGTCAGCAGTCGTGTCGTCGTGGAAAAGCCCTTCGGCCGCAGCCTCGTTTCGGCCATGGAACTCAATCAGACTCTGCGCAAGGTGTTCGATGAATCGGCGATCTTCCGTATCGACCACTACCTCGGCAAGGAGCCGGTGCAGAACCTGTTGTTTTTCCGCTTCGCCAATTCGTTCCTGGAACCGATCTGGAACCGCAACTACGTCGAGAGCGTGCAGATCACCATGGCCGAAGCTTTTGGTGTCGAAACCCGGGGACGGCTCTACGAGGAAGTCGGCGCCATTCGCGATGTCGTCCAGAATCACCTGCTGCAGGTGGTCGCCAACCTGGCCATGGAGCCGCCGATCGGCGATGGCAGCGAACCCCTGCGCGACGAGAAGGTGAAAGTGTTTCGCGCCATCCGGCCGCTGACCGGACGCAGCCTGGTGCGCGGCCAATATCGCGGCTACCGCGCGGAAGCCGATGTCGTGCCAGATTCGCGCGTGGAAACTTATGCGGCGATGCAGATCCACCTCGATTCCTGGCGCTGGCAGGGCGTGCCGTTCTTCATCCGTGCCGGCAAGCATCTGCCGGTGACTGCCACGGAGGTCGTGGTTTCGCTGCGGCGGCCGCCGCAACAGGTGTTTCCCGAGTTGGTTCCCTTGCAGGGCAACTACCTGCGCTTCCGGCTTGGTCCGCGCCAGATCGCCATCGCCATCGGCGCTCGCGTGAAACGGCATGGCACCGAAAACGTCGGCGATGAAATTGAACTCCTCGTCTGCAATACGCAGGATGATGAAATGGAAGCGTACGAGCGCTTGCTCGGCGACGCGCTGAAAGGCGACGCCACGCTGTTCGGGCGCCAGGATGGTATCGAGGCGGCATGGCGGATCGTCGATCCGATTCTGGACAAGAGAACCCCCGTTCGCGATTACGAGCCGGGCACCTGGGGGCCGGCCGAAGCCGACGCGATGATCGGCGAGTTCGGTGGCTGGCGCAACCCGCAGGCAAGCGGCTGAGCCATGGTGTCGGCGTTGCCGATGGAAGTGCATCCCGACGCAAGCGCCGTGGCCCGGCGCGCTGCGACCTGGATTGCTGAGGCGGCGAGGGAGGCGATCAAAGAGCGCGGGCGGTTCGTGGTCGCGCTAAGTGGCGGCAACACGCCGCTACAGATGTTGCACTTCCTCGCCACGGAGACGATCGACTGGCAGAAGGTGCATGTCGTGCAGGTCGACGAACGCGTGGCGCCCGTGGGCAGTCCTGATCGCAATCTGACGCAACTGCGGGAGGCGCTGCTCGCCCATGTCTCCATCCCGGCCGGGCAGGTGTATCCCATGCCGGTGGAGACGGCGGATATCGCCGCGGCGGCCGAGGGTTATGGCCAGTTGCTGAATCGGCTCGCCGGTTCGCCCTCCGTGCTGGACCTCGTTCAACTTGGGCTTGGCGCGGATGGGCACACCGCTTCGCTGGTACCGGGCGGCGCGGCGCTCGCAGTCACTGCCGCCGACGTTGCCGTCACCGCAGGCTACAAAGGGTGGCGGCGTATGACGCTCACTTTTACGATCATCAACCGGGCGCGTCGAATTCTCTGGCTGGTGACCGGCGCGGAAAAGTCAGCCGTGGTGGCACGCCTCACGGTCGGAGATGATTCCCTGTTGGCCAGTCGTGTTCGGCGAGCATCAGCGCTGGTGATGGTAGATCAAGCCGCTGCAGCGTCTCTCCACCTTCAGACCGCGCAACAGGGGCGCACATAGTCGTTATCACCCGTCCGCTGGTGTAAGTCCTTTGCTGACGCTCTCGCCATCTTTGGCCCGCAAAGTCCAGAAGGACAATGATGAAATCATGGTCAAACCACCCAATGTCAAAAAGGCGTGGTGGAGCGCCCGAGTGACGGAGGCTTGATCGGATTGAGGCAGATCGCCGAGATACCAGGCGGTCACCAGCGATCCGCAAGCCAGCCCGAAACTCATCGACATCTGCTGTAGTGAGCTGGCGATGGTGCTGGCCATGCTTGAATCTTCGGTCCTGACGTCTGCATAGGCCATGGAATTCATGCTCGAGAATTGCAGCGAATTGAAAAAACCCTGAGACAAGCCGAGCAAGACTATCAACATGATCGGTGTCACCGAA
>PMIH01000109.1 GCA_003158255.1 Rhodocyclaceae bacterium | reverse complement strand
GTTGATGTGCTGGCCGCCGGCACCCGACGCGCGAAAGGTGTCGATGCGCAAGTCGGCCGGATTGATGTTCACGTCGGCCACCGCATCCACCTCCGGCATCACCGCTACGGTGCACGCCGACGTGTGGATGCGCCCTTGCGCCTCGGTCTCCGGCACGCGCTGCACGCGGTGGCCGCCCGACTCGAACTTGAGCTTGGAGTAGGCGCCGTTGCCGGCGATGCGCAGGATGACTTCCTTGAAGCCGCCGAGGTCGGATTCGCTGGCCGAAACCTGCTCGACCTTCCAGCCCTGACGCTCGGCGTAGCGCGAGTACATGCGGTAGAGCGCGCCTGCGAACAGCGCCGACTCGTCGCCGCCGGTGCCGGCGCGGATTTCGAGGAACAGGTTGCGTTCGTCGTCGGGATCGCGCGGCAGCAGCGCGGTCTGCAACTCGCCTTCGAGCCGCGCTATCTCAGCCTGCGCGACGACAATCTCCTCCGCCGCCATCTCCTTCATCTCCGGGTCGGCGAGCATCTCGCGCGCCGTCGCCAAGTTCGCCTCCGCCGCCTGCGCCGAGGCATACAACGCCACGACCGGTTCGATTTCGGCATGCTCGCGCGTCAGCTTGCGGTAGTTGTCCATGTCGCGCGTGGCGATCTCGTCACCGAGCATGGCGTCGAGTTCTTCCTTGCGGCGGGTCAGTTGTTCAAGCTTGTCGCGGATGCTGGATTTCATGGCGTGCGAAAAAATGGACGAAAGTCAGCCGTGGTGGCACGCCACCTGCGGGCGAACGTGGCGGCTATTCGCCGGGATGAAGACGGAAAATGTCGGAAACCAGTTCGGAGAGCCGAGCGCGCTCGTCACCCTCGGCCTGGTTGAGCGCGTGGGTCGGACCGTGCATCAACTTATTGGTCAGCCCGCGCGAAAGCACTTCCAGCACCTGGGTCGGATCGTCGCCACGACGCAGGAGCTTAAGCGCGTGGTCGACTTCATGGCGCCGCGCCCGTTCGGCACTGTCGCGAAGCGCCCGGATGGTCGGTACGATCTCGCGCGCATCGACCCATTGCAGGAAATCATGCACCTGGCCGTCGATGATCGCTTCGGCTTCGACGACGGCGGCCTGACGCGATTCCAGGCCCTGTTCGACGATCTGGCCGAGATCATCGAGCGTGTAAAGGAAGACATCGTCGAGCTTCTCGACTTCCGATTCGATATCGCGCGGTACCGCCAGATCGACCATCACCATCGGCCGATGGCGACGCGCCTTCAGCGCCCGCTCGACCATGCCCAAGCCGATGATCGGCAGCGGGCTGGCGGTGCAAGCGACGACGATGTCGTAGTCGGCCAGCCGTTCGCCGATTTCATCCAGGCGGATGGCATCGCCGGCAAAACGCTCGGCCAGCGCCTCGGCCTTCTCGATGGTGCGATTGGCCACGGTCAGGCGTTTTGGCTTCACCGCGGCGAAGTGCGCGGCACACAGATCGATCATTTCGCCGGCGCCGACGAACAGCACGTTCTGGTCCTTGAGATCGCCGAACACGCGCGCCGACAGATGCACGGAAGCGGCCGCCATCGAGACGGTATTGGCGCCGATGGCGGTGGTCGAGCGCACTTCCTTGGCCACCGCAAAGGTGCGCTGGAACAGCTTGTTGAGCAAGGTACCGAGCGTGCCGGCTTCTTCCGCCAGGCGCGCGGCCTGCTTCATCTGGCCGAGGATCTGCGGCTCGCCAAGCACCATCGAATCGAGTCCGGAAGCGACGCGAAACATGTGTCGCACTGCGCTGCGCTGCGGGTGCATATAGACGTAAGGCTGGATCTTGCCCGGTGCCAGCGCGTGATATTCCGCCAGCCACTCGACTGCGGCCCCGGGTTCGTCGGCGGCGCAATAGAGCTCCATCCGGTTGCAGGTGGACAGAATGGCCGCCTCGCGCACCGGCTTGGCGCGCAGAAGGTCATGCAACGCCATGGGCAGCCGCGTCAGGTCGAACGCTACCTGTTCGCGCACGGAAAGCGGCGCGGTATGGTGGTTGATGCCCAGGGCGAAAAGCTGCATGCGTCGGCGAAGTGGCAATATGACCAGACTGCCATTATACGGCAGGGACTTGCCACCCCGCAGCCGCGCCGCTACCGGGCTAGCGCTCTCCTGGCGGCGGCGGTGGCGGCGCACCAGCGGGTGGCGGCGGTGGTGGCGCCTTGCTGGTCGGTGGCGGTGGTGGTGCCGGCGGCGCAGGTGGTGGTGGTGGTGGCGCTGCCTGCCGCACGTAACTGCCGGGAATCTGGTTGCCCTTGGCGTACATGCACTGCATGTACGCGATATCGTAGCGTCGCTGAATTTCGCGCTCAGATACGGCGGCCCGTCCCGATCCAGCGCTGCTACCAACCAGCAAGCCGCCGCCAGCACCCACCGCGGCGCCTTCGCGGCCACCCACCGCCGCGCCGATTACCGCACCCACGGCGGTGCCGACGACGGCGCTGCCGATTGCCGCATTGTCCGCCGCGGCCGTCTGGCCGCCCACGGACTGTTCCGCGTACTGCCGGCATTGTTGCTCTTCGGCCACGAATACCTCGAAGGGCTTGTTCGCTGCCGGCATCACTGCCACGCGCGGTCCCAGCGGCTCGGTTGCACATCCGGCCACGATTGCCGCGCCAACGACGATTGCCACAATCTTTCGGGTCATCATCTCTGTTCTCCTTCCGGCAGCGTGGGATCGATACCGCGCCGGTACTATGGATAGTAGACCGCGCCGCAACCGGCCGGTGATGCCAGAGGCGCGCAATGAGTAACAAAAGGTAACGGCAGCGTCAGTGCTGCCGCAGCGAATCCGCCTTGTCGACCGCCGCCTGAGCAAGCTTTCGCCGCAGCACCTCGGCCCGGAACTCCGACAATTGCTCCCGCGTTTCCTGCTCGATGAAGCGCGGCCCGATCAACGGTGGTATCCATCGATCCGGTACCGCTTCGGAGTGATAAGTCACGCGCGTGCCGGCACCTTCGGCCGCGAACTCGGTGACGCCCGCGAAACGCTTCATGTTGCCGCTGATCATGTGCGAGCGGATCTTCTCGACGGGCATCAGCCGAAGCTCGCGCACCGATTCGAAGGCGAACTTGAGCGGCCCGTACGACGCTTCGCCGGCCTGGGCGACCGTCACGGTATCGCCGCTTCTCGCCACGACCGCACTCGACTTCAGGTTGGAAATGAACTGCGCCATGTGGTCGAAATCGACGAACACCGACCATACCTCCTGCGGGGTGGCCGCGACGAGCATCGAGGCATCGACGCTGACGACATCGCCCTCGACATGGATCCGGATGTCGACATCCCGGTCGTTGCCGGCGATGGCTCGCACCGAGGCGAACATCAGCACCGCCGCAAGGACGAGCGCCCGCAGGCATTCGCGCTGCCGCGTCGTCACACGCCTCGTTGAAATGCTTCCTGCAAGCACATTCATTTCTCGTTCCCGACGGACATTGGCAGCAGCGCATCTTCTGACACGCTGCCGCGACCCGGTACATGGAACTCCAGCCGACGGACCCGCAGTCGGCCGCCCGCGACTAGACGGGCCGGATTGCGCTCTCAGCTACCGTTGATCCAGAGCCGATACACCTTTTCGGCCCGGTCCTGCGCCGACTTCGTCAAGAAATAGCCGTCCGTCGTCTTGAAAACATACCGGCACCAATCCTCGGTTGGAACCCGCTTCCATTCGATGGTGACGCAATAGCGACCGTCGGGCGATATGTGCCATTTCCCCGGTGCAGTCACGCCAGCGGTTCGGCCCACCAACGAGGCCCCGCCGACTCCAGAGCGGTTGTCGCTCGAAATGACAAAGGTGCCGTCGGCGTCGTTGGTCCAGAAATGAGTGCTTCCCGTCGATGCGGCGACCCGGCTCATCTTGGCGCCCGGAAGCAACTGATCCAGCTGTTCCTTCGAAAGCTTTTCCGGATTGAGCGGCCCGAGATCTCCGAACAGCGCGGGAGGATCCGCCAGCGCATTGGTCGACACGACGGCAATGGCTGCAATAATTCCCATTGCGCATGCGATGGGCAGGTACCTGGAACAAGGTCGACTTCCGGTATGGGCTACGGCATTCACGGCATATTCCTCCAAGAAAACACGGCACGCGTTGCAGGCTCTTGCCTGATGATTGGGGAAAACATTCAGAATAGAACTTCCAGCGCGCCCGTCAAGCGCATCGGCGCACCTGGAAAAGAATATGCCCCCCCGAGTGGCGGGCCGTTTGCGGACTGGCAGCCAGGAGCGGAATCGAAACGGCGACGCGCGGGTGTTCGGTCTGCGCTGATACCGGCAGATTGCGGTTGTCGGTCAGATCCCGGACAGCGCTGTAGAATCAGCTTTGGTCTTGCCGTTCCAATTGAAAGGGGGTTCCGGTGCCTTATACGTCTGATTTGGTAGATGAGCTGAACACGCTGATCCGCTTTGATCTTGCCTGCAATCAACAAGGGGTCAAGGTTCATAAGACTGCCGACGCGGCAGTAATCGCTGCCACAAGTCGTTTGCATAGCAAGGGGCTTCTCACCCAAGTGGACGGAGGCTATTTGACGAGCTTGGGGCGTACTGCGGCAGAACATGCGCAAGCGACATTGGCCCTGCTTACATCGGGTGCGGCGCTCACGAGTCATTCGCTCGGCCTCAATCGTCCTACAGCGCAAACCTAGCCGACGTAGGACTTAAATTCCGATGTCCGGTCCGGCTGTGCTGCAATAGTGCAAAGTTGGCCTGCGCTGAGGGCTTCCTGCAGGTAACCATGCCCACGCGCACCTTCCAGCTCGACAACGACTTCGTCGAGTTGCACGTTCTCCTCAAACTGCTCGGACTTGCGCCCTCGGGAGGTGCTGCCAAGGGCATGATCGCGGCTGGCGACGTCAGTGTCGATGGCGTCATCGAAACGCGGAAGGCGTGCAAGATTCGTGGCAATCAGGTTGTGAGATTGGCCGACGACGAGATCCGCGTCATCGGCCAGATTCAAGGCCTCACATGACCTCCACTGCCCCGCGACCTGCCATCACCGGT
Source organism: Rhodocyclaceae bacterium (assembly GCA_003158255.1). Lineage (GTDB taxonomy): Bacteria > Pseudomonadota > Gammaproteobacteria > Burkholderiales > Rhodocyclaceae > Fen-999. Next base: position 1,651 of record PMIH01000109.1, on the reverse strand, counting down.
ACCGACGTACGCTACTTCAATCTCGACTTCGGCCGAGCGCTGGCAATCACGCTGGTGACTGGATTTCATATTTGGCGCTATTTCGGCGGTCCTGTCAGCGCCGTCAGTCCGATCTTGGCGTCGGGCTATACCGGAGTTGATCTGTTCTTCATCATCTCCGGGTATACCATGAGCATGGCCTGGCAGCGTCAACGCCGTACCGGACTTGCGCGCACCATGAACTTCTGGCTGGCGCGTTTGCAACGGATCTATCCTGCCTATCTCGTTGCCCTGACGATATGGGTGATTCTGGCGCGCGCTGGCATAGCGCCTAAACCGACGGCGACCTACGACATAGTCATGCATGCCATGATGCTGCACACCTTGGATCCGGCGACGTTCTTTTCCGTTTCAGGCGTCTTCTGGACCCTGGCGGTCGAAGTCCATTTCTACCTGCTGTTTCCGCTCCTAATCACACTGTCGCGCAAATCACGGCTGGCGGTTGCATTGCTTGCCCTGTTGCTTGACTTGGCACTGACGTTGAATTTCGCCGGACGTTTCGATCCGATTGTGTTTCCGATCAAGTGGAACGCCATCACCTTCCTGCCGCTATTCCTTCTAGGGATAGAATTGCATCGCGCCGGTGATTCGATGGCGTGGCGACGTTTCGCCTGGCTAGCCGGCCTGGTTGCGTTGGCGGTGATGTACGCGCCGGAACTGTTCGAACCACGGTTCAATCCCGATAGTTCCCTGGCGTTGTTCAATCGGATACTGATCGGCGCTGGCCTCGGCCTGCTGTGCATCAAGGGACTGCCGAGCCAGGTGCCGCGGAATCCGGTGACCGGGCTGATCGCCAGGCTCGGCGTCGCCTCCTATTCGATCTACCTCTACAACTACATCTTCTTCGCAGCTAAGGCACCTCTGGTTGGCGGGGTTGTCGGCTATCTGCTGTCGGCTGTCGCCGTCATGGCCTTCGGCATCATGATGTGGTGGTTGATTGAGCGCCCCGCCGAAGTATTTCGGCATGACTGGCAGCGCCGACGCGCCGCAGTTCGGCAGCTTCCCGGGTGACTAGTGCCTGTTCGTTTGGTGCCGTAGGAAACGAAACTACGTTCCTGCCGTCGCCTCCGGGTCGAGCGCAACCTTGTGTTTCGATCCGCACGGCTGCGAAGGCCAAGTGCTCCGTCGCGAACTTCGCATACCGATCTACGGCTATTGAATCGTCGAGTTGATGATCTGCTGGATCGTATCGCTGAACATCGAGATTCCTGGCAGCGGATACCACGAGCCACCGAGATTGTTGCGGCTCACCGAATTCTCGATGTGCAGCGTGCCCGTGTGGTCGTTGCTGACGAAGAAGATCGCCGAACCGTAGGCGTTGACTTCGTTGTGTTCGATGAGGGTTCCGTAGAGCGCCAGTGTCATCGTGTTGCCGTCGTTGTAGATGGCGCCGCCGCTGCCGCCGCCCGGCGTGCCGGCGTCCGCTGGATTGCCGCCATTGCCGATGGCCTTGTTGTAGGAGAACAGGCTGTTGTAGATCGACCACGAAACACCGATGCTGCTGATGGCGCCGCCGTTGGCGCCCGTGTTGCCGTAGCCGGTGGCACCGCCAAAGGTGCTGTGCGTCACATAGACCGGCAAGTTCTGATACTGGCTGAAAACACGGATTGCC
>PMIH01000083.1:574-9389 GCA_003158255.1 Rhodocyclaceae bacterium | reverse complement strand
CGGTTCGAGCCAATATCAGCAGAAAGAGTTCGCCAAGGCCGCCGAGACTTTCGGCAAGGTCGCGGCCACCTGGCCCAACGAACCCAAGGCCGCCGATGCGCTACTGGCGCAGGGCAATGCGCTCGCCGAAGCCGGCGACAGCCGCGGCTCGCGAAAGGCCTTCGAGAAACTAGTGGCCCAGTACCCTGCCTCACCGGCCGCCCAGACGGCCAAGCAAAGACTCAAGAAGAAGTAAGCGTGCCGTCCGGCGCCGCCAAGCTGCGCGTCAGCGAAATTTTCCATTCCATTCAGGGCGAGTCGACGCGTGTCGGCCTGCCCACCACCTTTGTGCGCCTGACCGGCTGCCCGTTGCGCTGCGTCTGGTGCGATACCGAGTACGCGTTTGCCGGCGGCGACAGCATGACCGTCCCCGAGATCTTCGCACGTGTCGACGCCATCGGCTGCCGCATCGTTTGCGTCACCGGCGGCGAGCCGCTGGCGCAGAAAGCCTGCCTGCCACTGCTGACCGCGCTGTGCGAAGCCGGCTACTCGGTATCGCTGGAAACCAGCGGCGCACTCGACATCGCCGAAGTCGACCAACGCGTCTCCTGCATCGTCGATCTCAAGGCACCGGACTCGGGCGAGACCGACAAGAATCTCTGGGCCAATCTCGATCACCTGACCCGCAGCGATGAACTGAAACTGGTACTCGCTTCCGAAGCCGACTATTCCTGGGCAAAGTCAGTCATGGTGGAACGCCGCCTGGGTGAGCGCTGTCCGGTGTTGTTGTCGCCGGTGCCGGATCGGCTCGATGCCGCCCGCCTTGCCGAGTGGATCCTGCGCGACGCCCTCCCCGTTCGGCTGCAACTGCAACTGCACAAGGTGATCTGGCCCGGCGAACGGGGCCGCTAGGCGCTTCGAAAAGACGGCGGCCTCCGCATGGGAGGTCGTTGGAAATCCGGTGTTGATGGAGGAACTTGAACCTTGACGCTTTGTTGGCCGCCGAGTTGGCTACACAGCTACCACGCGTACATCAAATTTCACGTTCAGCCAATTTCGGATTGCGCCGAAGATCGCAGCCAAATTGTCCATGCTGGGATTCCCCTTCGGAGAGAGCATGCGATGCAGGCTCTTGCTGGGCTTGCTGGTCAATTCAGCAAGGCTCTCGAAACCCACTGTCGCGTTGACCAGGTCACGCAGAATTAGGCGCGCCGTATCCGCTTCTCCACTAAGGAAGAGGGTCGCCGCCTCATCGAGAAGGGCCTTGGCGAAATCCGGATCGCGTTCAACACGCTCGGCGACGGTTTGTTTGAAATCACGAGTGAGCGTCATGCTCTCTTTCCTTTCTTGGAAGCTATAAGCGCCTTCTTCCTCGCTTTGAATTCATCGTGCAAAGCAACAGCCTGGTCGATGGCTTTTTGCTGTCCCTTCTTGGTGCTTCCGCCGAACAAAATGATCAAGGCATCGCCTTCTCTTGCCAAGTAAATGCGGTAGCCTGGTCCCCAATCAATTACATACTCGCCGATTCCCCGGAACCATTTGACGGCCGAGGTATTGCCGAGTTCGATGCGCGCCTTGGCGACGGTAACCTTTGCCGCCGCTTGCGAATCCAAACCATCGAACCACGTCTGATAGGGATTGCTGCCATCTTCACGGACGTACTCTTCAAGCTTGAGAACCATGGTTATTATGGTAACACATACGTTACTTCACGGCAAAGGTACCTTAGCGCAAGGTACCTTAGCGCACAGCCCTGACGAAGTGCCGGTGGCGATCGATACAGAGGTTGTGCCTGATTGGCTGCAACTGCACAAGGTGATCTGGCCCGGCGAACGGGGCCGCTGAACGGCAAGGGCCAGAAGAAGGGCGCCAGAATTCAGGACGAGATTTACAAGAACCTCGAAAGCATGGAACATGGCGGCGCCCATTAACGCAAGGTGTCTTTGCATGGCCGACATTGATATTCCCTGCTGGTCACCTTCTGCCGATCATGTCGCAGCAACCCGACTGGCTGCCTTCATGCACGCCGTTGGTCGCGATGCAACCCTGGATGCACAAGCCCACGACGCGCTGTGGCAGTGGTCGATCGACGACTCGGAAGCCTTCTGGCGCGCCGTCTGGAACTTCACTGGCGTCCTTGGTGAACCCGGGCAGCACGTACTCGCGTGGAACCCGGCGCAGGGCATGCGCGCAGCAAAGTGGTTTCCCGACGCCCGGCTCAATTTCGCCGAGAACCTGCTGCGGCCAAGCGGCAATCCCGATGCCATCGTGTTCTGGGGCGAGGACCGCGTACGCCGCAGCGTGTCGCGCGCGGCACTCCGGCTTGAGGTGGCGCAGTTTGCCGCGGCCTTGCGGGCTGCTGGCGTAGGACCCGGCGACCGCGTTGCCGCCTGGCTGCCGAACATGCCCGAAGCGATCGTCGCCATGCTGGCAGCGGCGAGCATCGGCGCCGTATTCACCTCGGCCTCGCCGGACTTCGGCGTCCAGGGCGCGCTGGACCGTTTCGGTCAGATAGCACCGAAGGTCCTGATCGGCGTCGACGGCTACTTCTACAACGGCAAGACGATTTCGGTACTGGACAAACTGGGCGAAGTCGCGCGGCAACTGCCGACGCTGGAACGCGTGGTCGTTGTCCGGTACGCCCTGGCGGACGAGTCGATCGACGGCATCGTCAAAGGCAAACGCTGGACCGACTTCGTCGCCCCGTTCGCCAGCGTGCAGACGATTCCCTTCGCTCCCCTGCCCTTCGATCATCCGCTCTACATCATGTATTCGTCGGGCACCACCGGTGTGCCCAAGTGCATCATCCACGGCGCCGGCGGCACGCTGTTGCAGCATCTCAAGGAACATCAGTTGCATGGCGACGTGCGCACAGGCGACCGCCTGTTCTACTTCACCACCTGTGGCTGGATGATGTGGAATTGGCTGGTGAGCGGCCTTGCCAGCGGCGCCACCCTGCTGCTCTACGACGGCAGCCCCTTCCTCCAGCGCGGCCGCATCCTGTTCGACTTCGCCGAGAGCGAGCGAATGACGCACTTCGGCACCTCGGCCAAGTATCTCGATGCGCTGGCGAAAACCGGCCTCATCCCGCGGGAGCATTACGATTTGTCGGCCCTGCGCGCCATTTTCTCCACGGGCAGCCCGTTGTCGGCCGAGGGGTTCGATTTTGTGTACAGCGCGATCAAGGCCGACGTTCAGCTCTCCTCCATTTCCGGCGGCACCGATATCGTCTCGTGCTTCGTCCTCGGCAGTCCTGTGCTGCCGGTCTGGCGCGGCGAGATTCAATGCCGGGGCCTCGGTATGGCGGTCGATGTTTTCGACGATGCCGGCAAGCCGGTGANNGCCTATTTCGAGCGCTTTCCCGGCATCTGGTGCCACGGCGACTACTGCGAAATCACCGCGCATGGCGGGCTGATCATTCATGGCCGCTCCGACGCAACGTTGAATCCCGGCGGTGTCCGTATCGGCACCGCCGAAATCTATCGGCAGGTCGAACGCCTGCCCGAAATTCTGGAATCGCTCGTCATCGCCCAGAACTGGCCGCCGAACAGCCTGGGCGACGTCCGTGTGGTTCTGTTCGTGCGCCTGCGCGAAGGAGAATTTCTCTCCGATGAACTCATGCACAAGATCAAGACCACCATTCGCGACAACACCACGCCGCGCCATGTGCCGGCCAAGATCCTCGCCGTGCCTGACATGCCGCGCACCAAGAGCGGCAAGCTGGTGGAACTCGCCGTGCGCAATATCGTCCATGGCGAGCCGGTGAAGAACGTCGAGGCGCTCCAGAACCCCGAAGCCCTTGATCACTTTCAGGGGCGGCCCGAACTCGCTTCCGATTAGTCAGAACGCGAGTGTTACCTCTCTTGCCTGGCGGTTTTGTTCACCCTATACTGTGCATGTGCTGACCATGTCCATATAGGAGAACCTTGATGGCAACCGCGACCGAACGAATTCCCGTGCTGGTAACCTCTACCGAGAAGGGCCAGATCGCCAAGATGGCGAAGGCCGCCGGGATCTCGATGGGTGAGTATTTCCGCCGTGCCGCTGCGGCGTTTCAGCCTGCCGAAGACGAAAAGATACTGGAAGGCATGATCGACCAGATGAACAAGACGACGGCGCAGGCCGGCGCTTCCATCGATCGCGCGCTCGCGGCCGTCGAGGCGTCGAACAGGCGGATCGCCGCCATGGAACGCAAGGCCGTGCAACGGAAGGCCGCCTGATGGGTGTCGCTGACAAGATGTGGGATGCGATCACCACCGTCATCAAGATGAACGACAAGGTCGAGCGGATGGCGGCGACGGTCACCGCCCAGCAGCAGAAGATCGAGGGCCTGACGGAACGCGTGATTCGCCTGGAAACAGCGCTGGAAATCGGCTTGGCGCGCGCAAGCAGCGCGAAGCCGGCACGCCGACTCGAGCANNTCACCCTGTCCATTGACGGTAACCGTCGGCCCCGGGGGAGTTGTCATCTGCACGCGGTGTTCCTGCCCACGGAAGTTGTAGCTGACATCCCAGTAGTCCGGTCGAGCCTGGCTAGGCTCGTTGGCACAATGCTGGACGTCCTGGCTATAGCTATTCTGGCCACCGCCCTCGCGACCAACATTGGCCCCCACTGCGGCCCCGGCGACGGCGCCACCAGCCGTGGCAAGATCCTGTCCATGTCCGCCGCCAATCTGGTGACCGAGAATGCCACCAATCAGGGCACCCGCGATCGCTCCCGGAACATTGGCGTTGCCTCGCTCCTGAGTGACTCGTTCGCGCTCTACCCAGCAGCGCTGCTCAGGAGGGCCGACTACCGCGCGGACAGAAATGACATTCGCCTCATACAGGCGCTCCTCGTTACGCCGTTGATAGCCATTGGCTACGGGCGCCGGCGCGTAGCGGTCGTCCTCGATGCGGACGTTTTCGTCCACGGCGCGCGCCGAAGATATGCGGTCGTTCAAGCCCATTCTCGCCAATGACGCATATCTGCCCGGGCGCAGAACCATGCAGCGTCCGCTGAAGCGCGCGTCTTCGCATACCTCCCATTGGTCCCGCGCTACGACCACTGATGAAGCACGATCATTGAAGCCATAGCGTTCGAAGTTGCCGATCGGCCGATCGGTAGTAAAGGACTGCCCTTGAAAGCCATCGTGCTCGTAAAAGGTAATCTGTGCGACGGCCTGTGTGGCAATCGTCACGCCAGCCACCGCCAGCGCAATTCTCAATGTTCTGTTCATTGTTTTCTCCTGGGGAAAATCGCACACACCGAAACCAACGAGCGATTGCGCGATAAGGCAGACACAGTGAGGCAGCCGCCATTCCGTGTCTGTGCGGATCCAGACATAGCGTTTGGTCTGGTCGCTCCAAGAGCCGCGCCGGCACCGAATCGACCTGAGGCAATCTCGCCCCGCTTGCGCATGCCGCGGATTGATCATGCTGCACGATCTGGCCGTTGTCGTCCCTCGCCGACCGAACCCACTATCGGCAGCAGCTAGTGTAGTGCTTCGTTCTTCTTGGAACCAAGGCGGCGATTGGCGCGGAAGACCTTCTGGAGAATGTCATTGGCCTTGGCGGTCCAGACGAAGGGCTTCGGGTTCTGGTTATGCACGGCGATGTAATCCTCGATGGCGGCAGTCAGTTCAGGCACGCTGCGAAAGACGCCGCGCTCGAGTCGATCCGTCGAGATACTGCGGAAGAAGCGCTCGACCATGTTGAGCCAGGAAGCGGACGTCGGTGTGAAGTGGATGTGGAAACGCGGATGCTTCTCCAGCCACGCCTTGACCGTCGGATGCTTGTGCGTCGCATAGTTGTCGCAGACCAGATGCAGTTCCTTGGCCTTGGGTGTCTCACGGTCGATCTGGCGCAGGAAGCCGAGCCATTCGACATGGCGGTGACGTTGGGCGCAGCGGGAGATCACCGAACCATCCAGCGTGCTCATTGCCGCGAACAACGTGGTGGTGCCGTGGCGCTTGTAGTCATGAGTCATCGTTGCCGCGCGTCCCTTCTTCAGCGGCAAACCGGGCTGGGTGCGGTCGAGCGCTTGGACCTGGCTCTTCTCGTCGCAGCACAGAACCAGGGCATGGTCCGGTGGCGATATGTACAGACCGACGATGTCTTCGAGTTTCTCGATGAACTCCGGGTCGCGCGACACCTTGAAGGTCTCCACCAAGTGCGGCTTGAGACCGTTGGCCCGCCATACCTTGAGCACGGTGGTATCCGAGATGCCGAGCTGGGCGGCCAGTTTGCGTGTGCTCCAGTGGGTGGCCCCCGCCGGTTTCGTCTGTGTCGTGACACGCACAATCTCGGCCGCGTCGATGCGCGGCTTGCGACCACTGCGCGGCAAGTCCGCCAAGACCGCTTCCACGCCTCCCTCGGCGAAGCGCGCACGCCAACGTGCCGCCTGAATCCGGCCAATGCCCAACTGGCGCGCAATGTCACGATCTCCCTTGCCTTCGCCGGCGAGCAGCACGATGCGCGCTCGCCGCGCCGCTCGGACATCAATCGTCTGCGATCTGACCATGCGCTCCAGCGTTGCTCGTTGCTCGTCGCTCACCACAATCGCCATTGCCTCTCTCATCATGCACCCCGCTCATGGAATGTTGATATGACAACAGCAATGATGATTTGTTCCTTCAATTCGCAAGCACTACACTAGCGATCCGCCGCCAGCTTGGCCGACTGCCTTTTCATCCCGGCGAAGATGGCTTCGGCAAGGTCCTCGGGAAAGGAATCCGGTAGCAACTTGCTCACGCTGGCAATCACGGCATCGGTTGATCCAACAACCTCTTCGATCAGGCGCTCGGCTGCTTCGGCCCCGAGACCGACTTGATTCGCCTGATTGAGCCAGTGTCTGCGCCGGATCTTGTCGATCAGGTAGTAATTGGTACTCCCCCTCACTGCCATGGCGAGCTTGGCCTTCTGGGGTGAAATTTGATTCTTGCCCTTGCCAATCACGGGATGCGCTGACAGCACGTCGTAGATGGGCGTGGCGTGGTAGTGCCCTCCCGGCAGATGGGCGATGCTGAAATTCTTGCCATGTCCATCCATTGCCGCCAGCACCCAGAAGATGATCTGCGTCTTGAAGAAGTTCTCGCGATCCTGCTCAGCCTGATTCGAGCCGTGTAGCACCGTCACGATGTCGGAAATACCAGGACCACCATCGAACTGGTATTTCTTCAGGGGGGACGTTCCCGTTGCCTGGCACATGTCTTCCTGGGGCAGGCGGATGATCCAGCTCTTGTCGCTCGACAGCGTCCGGTCGAAGCGCTCGACCACCAGTACCTTTTGGTCCCCGAAGTGGTCGATCTGGCAACTCGCAATTGGGATGCCATAGGCGTCCATGATCTTGGCGCACAGCCATTCGTTCTCCACCGAGGTGCGCATGTCGGCCTGCATGTGGCCGACCAGCCCCAACGGCAGTTTGAAAATATGCGTTGTCGGCGTGCTGCCAAGCGGCAACTTCCACCGGCCGCCATGTCGTAACAGGGCGGTCTTCTCCTGGGCACCCGCAATGGACAGCCTCAGGTCATCATCATGATCATGTTTCCCCAGAAATTGTGATGATGTCGTGTTGCGCAGTTGCGCCGCCACTTGGGCGGTGCTGAGTGCCTTGCCACGGATCTCGTAGATGTCCGTCGGCTCCTCGCCGTCGGGAAGGAGTTGGATCGCACCGACACAATCCCTGCCCAGCTTCGCCAATAGCCGGAACGCATCCGTTCCCCCCGCTTGGTGACGCTGCGCCAGTCGGCGGCGGATGGCGTCGCTTTCCGGCAGAAGGTTGTCGAAGTAGTCGGTGACGATCGGCCCCTGATAGGTGGGGTTAGCTGGGAGGAATGGCAAAGAAAGGGATATGGGCCGGCCCTGCTCATCCTCGACCCAGTCATCGAAGTAACCCAGCCGCTCTCCCTGTCGGGTCGTCTCCCAGTATCCGACCGGGATGCCGTTCATCCAGATGTTCAGCCTTTGTGTCGAGCCACGGCGTCCCATTCACCAGATCTCCTTCTTGCGAGCGGACGGAATGATCCGCCCTGGCCTGGAGACTGTCGTTGGAGGTACCTTCCCCGTGACGATCGTCGCATGAGCCTTCTTCGCTCTCGCCTTGCCCGCGATCTTTACGGTCGAAGCCTTTTCCGCAACCACGCTGGTCGAAACGAATGTTCCCTTGGCCGTCCTTGGTACGGTTGTCAGGGAATCCATCTGGTCCAAGGCAATCTCGACGCCCAATAGGCGCATCACGACGAAAAGCCGCTCGAGCGTCGCACTTGCGGGATTTGCCTCGAAGTAGGCGTAGCTCTGCTGGGTGACCCCAAGCCTTTGCGCCATCGCGGCCTGGGTTAGGCCACGCGCCTTCCGAAATCCCTTGAGAACCAAAGGGAGCTGGCTGGGGGTCTTGATGGGATAGCGCACATTCACCTCCGTTCCGGGTTGCCACCAATACATACGCCGGGCTGTATATCCAATTAACAAAACCTTATTTGTATATTACATATACAACCCATCTCTTGTAAAGGCGATGATGCGCCACAGCCCCGGGACAGTCACCTGAGGGGGTGGGTGACCTGCGTACCTTGGTTGCACCCAATGGCATCGTCTCGCCCACTTCGCAGGAGAACCCCCTATCCGGAAATCCTATTCTGTGCCGGCTGACTTTTCGAATGGGCGAGATCGGCCCCTTTGACTCGCCAAACGGAAACCCCCCGCCGCAGCGCACCAACATTTTCGGCAAATCGGACCGACCGTCATTTCACGGCTGGATATTTCATTGCGCAATGCGCAATACGATTGGCAACGCGATGATTTAATGGCGCTAAATAATTACCGTAGTCTTTCGCTATGGTATTGCTGCGGCGCACTAA
>PMIH01000083.1:0-490 GCA_003158255.1 Rhodocyclaceae bacterium | reverse complement strand
TGATCCATCTGGTCAACGATCTCGCCGCCGACAACGGCGACAACCGTTCATGGGACGCGACGCGCGCCGACATCAACGCACTTGTCGATCCCGACACGCAAGCCCGACTCGGCATCATCATCCAGGCCGAACAATTCGAACTGATGGACGACGACTAGTCTTTTCATTCGCCCCCCCGGGGACATCGATGATCCCCGGGGAATTCCGTGTTCTCCGATTCCCACATCGCCAACCCGAACCACCACGCCGGGCCTTCATGCATCCAGTCGATCAAGTCCGGCGCCTGAGTGGCGTACCACCACGGCTGACTTTCGAATGGGTGAGATCGGCCAATTGGTGCCATTCGATGATCCCGGAAAGCAGGCATCTAATTGTCTGCTGGACGCCGAAACCCGCCGGAAGGCTAATTCGCTCGATTCGGCCATTGCTGCTTTGGCGCTCACGGCCCTGTGCATCGGCTCTTCATTACCTAGCAGCCTGTCGGACTTAG
>PMIH01000208.1 GCA_003158255.1 Rhodocyclaceae bacterium | reverse complement strand
GTTACGCGGAATGTGGCGGCCTGATGTATCTGGCGCGCTCAATCTCCTGGAAGGGACAGACCCGACGCATGGTCGGCGCGATTGCCGGCGATATCACCATGCACGAGAAACCAGTGGGTCGGGGCTACGTCAAACTTCAGCCAACCGCCGCTCATCCTTGGCACGATGCCGGTACGCCGGCGCCGACGATCGCCGCACATGAGTTCCACTATTCGGCTGTCGAAAATCTCGCTCCCGAAACAGTCTTCGCCTACGAAATGAAGCGTGGGCATGGCGTCGACGGTACGCAGGACGGAATCGTGTATAAGAATCTTCTTGCCTCCTATACGCACCTGCGGGCAACCGCAGGATGCGATTGGCCGGCGCGCTTCATTCGCTTCGTCCGTAAATGCCGCACTTCCCGGGAGAGTCAGCAGTGTTCCAAGTAAGCTCAGCCGCCGCCGAACAGATCCGCAGCGCTGCGGAAGCCCAGGACGACAATCCCACGCTACGGGTTGCTGCCAAGATCGACGACGATGGCCAGTTGGTCTATGGCATGGGTTTCGACGAGGAACGCGAGCACGACATAGTGATCGAATGCGAAGGCGTCACTTTGCTCGTTGCACCACGCAGCCACGAACTTCTCGACGAGGCAACGCTCGATTTCGTCGAACTGCGTCCCGGCGAATTCCAGTTCGTGTTCATCAATCCCAAAGAGGGCGCTTGCTCAGCCAATGCCGGCCCGAGCGCCTGCGGTTCCTGCGGCGGAGGCTGCGCGTGAGCAATGCTGCCGCGCAAGCGGGCACTGTTTACCTCGTTGGCGCCGGGCCCGGCGCCCCGGAGTTGCTCACGCTGCGGGCGGCGCAGCTGCTCGGAGAAGCGGACGTGCTGGTCTATGACGCGCTGGTCTCGCAACCGGTACTCGATCGCGTCCCACCCGCGACCGAGCGCATCTATGCCGGCAAGGAGCGCGGCAATCACGCCATTCCGCAGGAAGACATCAATCATCTGCTGGTACGCCTGGCCAAGGAAGGCAAGCGCGTCGTCCGATTGAAGGGCGGCGACCCCTACACCTTCGGCCGCGGCGGCGAGGAAGTCGAAACCCTGGCCGCCAACGGCGTACCTTTTGAAGTCGTGCCTGGCGTTACCGCCGCTGCGGGCATTGCCGCCTATACCGGCATACCACTCACGCATCGGAATTACGCCCAGGCCTGCGTCTTTGTCACCGGCCACTTGCAGGACGGCACCATGAATCTGGATTGGGCGGGTCTCGCCCGCCGCCGCCAAACCGTGGTCATCTACATGGGCCTGCACGGTCTGCCGACGGTTTGCGCCAAACTGATCGAGCATGGCCTGCCGCCCGACTGGCCCGCCGCCATCGTCCAGCAAGGCACCACGCCCAACCAGCGCACGGTCACCGGCACGCTGTCCACCCTGCCCGGCCTCGCCGAAGCCGCGCAATTGAAGGCGCCGACGTTAATCGTCGTGGGCAAGACCGTCACACTGCAAAGCAAGTTGTCCTGGTTTGAGCACCAAGCCTGGCTACAGGCTTAGCAAACCGGCGGCCGCCGCGCGCCTGGCCCAAGGCACGCCTGAATCGTTCAGTTGTCCCGCTTGGCCGACTTTTGTTCAATGGCGAACACCGCCGCCTCGACGCGCGACGTCATGTTGAGCTTGGACAGGATGTGGCGCACATGCAGCTTGACGGTATCGTGGCTGATATCCAGTGCGCGGGCGATTGCCTTGTTCGACAATCCCTGCGCCAGGTAGTCGAGGATTTCCTTCTCGCGCGCGGTGAGCTGTTTCAGGGCATCGCCCTTCTCGTTGGCAGCCGCGCCGCCCTGTAACAAGCGCACCAGCTTCATGGTCATGGTCGGCGCAACGACGGTCTCGCCGCGTTCCGCGCGCTGAACGGCATCGACCACGTCGTCGGGCTCCATGTCCTTGAGCAAATAGCCCTGGGCGCCAGCGCGCATAGCATTGGCCAGATCTTCCTCGTCATCGGACACGGTCAGTACCAGTACCGGACCGCGCCAATCCTCGGCGCGAATACGCCGCAGCAACGCCAGACCGCCGACCGGCAGCATATTGAGATCGGTTATCACGACATCGGGCTGGGTTTCGCGGAGCAGGCGTATCGCCTCCTCCGGATTTCCGGTAACACCGGAGACGGTAATTTCACCACGCTGTTCAAGCAACTCCGCGAGACCCTTGCGGAACAGGGTGTGGTCGTCGATCAGCAGAACGCGAATCTGCTTCTCGGTCATGATTGCCTGACCGCCATGACCGGAAAGGTCACCCGAACACGAAAGCCGCCCGCTGGCAGGTTGGCCACCTCGACGCGGCCACCAATCTTGTGCGCCCGCTCGCGCATGATGCTGAGGCCGAAGTGGTCGCGAAGGCGCGGATGCTCCTCGAAGCCACCGGTACGGTTGGCAATGGCGAAAAAGCCCTGGCCGCCGCGCCCGTTGTCCTCGACCGTGGCCACGTAGTAGTCGCCGGCCCCCTCGATGGTCAGCTTGGCCCGCGTTGCGCCGGAGTGGCGCGCGACATTGGCCAGCGCTTCCTGAATGATGAAGAACACCTGTGCTTCCTGATCCACCGACAACCTGAGATCCATCGCGCGGTTGTGATAATCCAGGCGAATGCCGGTGCGGTCATGGAAACCTTCGGCAAGATCTTCGAGCGCGTGCAGCAGGCCCATCGGGTCCATGCGGTTGCGAAACTGCGTCAACAACTCTCGCAACTGTCCGGACGCCACATCAAGCGCCTGACCCACGTCGCCCGCGTACTTGCCGGCGCGCTCATTCTCGCCGTCTCGTAGCGCATCGGTCAGCAACGCGACGCGCATCTTCATGTAGGCGCATGTTTGCGCCAGAGAGTCATGCACCTCGGCAGCCATCATGGCCCGCTCGTTCATGAGCGCGATACGCATGTTCTCACGCTTCAGGCGCGCATTCTCGATCGCCATGCCCAGGTGCTCGCCGATCGAACGGAATACCACCGCCACTTCTTCGGGCAGACTGAAGCGCTCGGGCAGAAACAGGTTGTAGGTGCCAAGCAGTCGGCCACCATACTGCAGCGGTACCACGACCATTGCCTGGCAGTCGTTGCCGAAGTAAGCGTTGCCCGTGCGCTCGGCGCAGTCTTGCAGGTCGATCTCGTAATGACAACGGTTGTCGCGCACAGCGCTACCGCAATGTCCGCATTCTATCGACACCACGCGTTCGCGCTCGACCAGGTCAGGCGGTAAACCACGAGCACCAACCAGGCGCAGATGCCGTCCATCCGTGGTCAGCACGCGCACCACGCCGGCACTGGCATGGGCCAATTTCAGCATGGTGCCAAGGAAACGGCCAAGCAATTCCTCGACATCGTCCTCGTCGGCGAGGTTGGCCGACACCTCCGAAATAATCGCGAATGCCTGGAGCTTGGTGTCGTCGTCGACTTCCATCTCGGAACCCAAAGGCATATGCCGCGCGGCCGCGCTGTCCATTCTGCTCTCCACTCGGTGGGGACGCTGATTTTACGCCGGAAGCGGCCAGTCGCCGGACAGTATCTTCTCTGCCCAAAGCAAGGCCGTCACGGTCTTGGCGTCAGTGATTTCGCCATCCCGAACGGACAAGAGGGCATCGTGAATGCTTACCTCGACCACCTCGAGAATCTCGCCATCGTCGAGCGCGTGGCCAACGTAGGTGAGATCTCTGGCGAGGAACATCTCGATGCGTTCGTTCGAGTAACCGATGCACGGATGCATGGTACCCAGATGCCGCCAGAATTTGGCCTTGTGGCCGGTTTCTTCGCGCAACTCGCGCCGAGCCGTATCGAGGATGTGCTCGCCGGGATCGATCTTGCCCGCCGGCAGTTCAAGAAACACGCGGCGCAGAGGGTAGCGGAACTGGCGCTCGAACAGCAGGTTACCGTTCTCCAGGATCGCGATGACGACGACCGCGCCTTGATGCGCAATCCACTCGCGGACGCTTTCCTTGCCATCCGGCAGACGCACGACGTCGCGGTGGACATGCAACAGTTTGCCTGCGAAGACCTCTTCCGTTTGCAGGGTTTCTTCGTTAAATTCCGAATCATCCATGTTCGTCATAGGGTATTGAATACTATTGAACTTTCTGTGACAGGCCACATCTCCAATTTTAGGCGCCCGTGATCTGCGGTGACGTTCCACAACTTGAACAGGAGGCTACCATGTCCGGCTTCATCCCTGGCTTCGACAGCGATGGTGTCGTCACCGTCAATCGCGTTCTCCTGAAACCCGGCTACACGGTAGAGGATCTGGAGGAGCGCGTCGCTCTGCTCTGCGAGAACGTGAAGACCTACCATTCCGATACCGGCTTCGTCGGCGGCATGGTCGTTCTGAACAGTGGAATGATATCGAACGAAGGCAGCACGGTGGGACAGTCGGTCGGGAGCCTGCTCAAGGACCGCGAGGCATTGATCATCACCTTCTGGCACTCGTTCGCCGAACATGAGGCGTCACACCGCAGCACGACGTTCCAGCCACTGTTCCGGCAAGTGCTGGAACTTTGCGAAAACGGCAACGAAGAAATCGCTTATCGGATGCTATGGTCCGGCAAGGCCTATTCGCCGGCCGAAGCGGCGGAAGCCCGCGCGGCGAAGGAGCGCTACACGCAGGCGGGGTGAATCAGAGCGACCGCATCAGCGTTGCTGTGCAGAGCATCATCAATGTGTCGGGGAACAGGCCCAGCAAGGCGACGGCCAAGCCGTTAACGGAGAGCAGAATGCGCATATCCAAGCTAGCGCGTATCGGCGCACTGTCTGCCGGCGCATCGAAGTACATCAGTTTGATGACACGCAAGTAATAGTAGGCGCCGATCAGCGAGAACATGACGGCAATGACGACCACGGAAACATGTCCGGCCGCCACGGCCGCCAGCAGAACGGCGAACTTGGCGAAGAAGCCCACGAAGAACGGAATGCCCGCCATCGACAGCATCAACACCATCATCACTGCGGCAAACCAGGGGCTGCGTTTATTCAAGCCCTTGAAGTCCTCCAGATTCTCGGCCTCGTAGCCTGCACGCGAGAGCAACAGCACCATCCCGAAAGCGCCTAGCGACATGATGACGTAGGCGACGCTGTAGTACATCGCCGAACTGTAGGCATTGATCAACGCCATCGGATCAGGCTCGGCACTGGCAGCGCCACTCATCAGCGCCAGCAGCATGAAACCCATATGCGAAATCGCCGAATAGGCGAGCATTCGCTTTATGTTGGTTTGGGCAATGGCGGCGAGGTTGCCGATACCAATCGACAATATAGCCATCAGCATCAACATCCCCTGCCACTGTTCGGCCAACCCGAACAATCCCGACACCAGCAGACGTAGTGCCATGGCGAAAGCGGCCAGTTTTGGCGCCGAACCGATGAACAGCGTTACTGCCGTCGGTGCGCCATGATAGACGTCCGGAATCCACATATGGAAAGGCACGACGCCAAGCTTGAAGGCGATACCGGCCACAAGGAACACCAGACCGAAGACGAGAATGACGCGATTGGCCGTCCCCTCCTGCACGGACTGCGCTACCAAACCCAACTCCAATGTGCCGGTGGCGCCGTAGATCATCGACATGCCGTAAAGCAATAGCCCGGAAGCGAGGGCACCGAGCACGAAGTACTTCATCGCCGCCTCGATGGCGCGCGGTGAATCCCGATCGATCGCAACCATTGCATATAGGGAGAGCGACAGCATTTCCAGACCGAGGTAAATGGTCAGGAAGTTGTACGCCGAGATCATCACCATCATGCCCAGCGTGGCAAAGAGAACCAACAGGTAGTACTCGCCCTTATCCAGATCGCGTGCAGCCAGGTAGTCGCGCCCGTAAACGAGGACGGTAATGACGGCGATGTAGACCAGCATTTTCAGGAAGTCGGCCAGAGGATCGTCGACGAACATGTTGTTGAACGTCAACGATGAAGTGCCGTCGAAGGTAAAGTAAGTAATAAACGCGCAACCGATCAGAGTCGCCATGGTCAGCGAACCGGTCAGCCAGCGGCGACTGGCGCCAACGAACAAGTCAACGATCAGGATCACGCAGGCCATGGCCGCCAGGAACAACTCTGGCGCGGCGGGATACAGGTCTGGCATCACGAAGTTATTCAGCATCGTTGTCTCGCGCCGGTTACAGCTTGCTCACCGCTACATGCTTGAGCAGGTTATCCACTGAAGCATGCATGATGTCGGTGAAGGGGAAGGGGTAGAGGCCCATCGCCAATACCGCGGCAGCAAGCAGGGCAAGTACCAGGAATTCGCGCCGACCGATGTCTTTCAAGTCGGCCACATGGTCGTTGGCCACTGCACCGAAGACAACTCGCTTGTACATCCACAGCGTGTAGGCGGCGCCAAGGATCAGGGTCGTCGCAGCGGCAAAACCGACCCAGAAATTGTGCTTGATCGCACCGAGAATGACCATGAATTCGCCGACAAAGCCCGACGTGGCGGGCAAACCGGAATTGGCCATCGCAAAGAACATGAAGAACGCCGCAAACTTGGGCATGGTATTGACGACGCCGCCGTAGTCGGCGATCTGCCGCGAGTGCATGCGGTCGTACATGACACCTACGCAAAGGAACATGGCGGCCGACACGAAGCCGTGGGAAATCATCTGGACCAACGCCCCCTCGACCCCGATCGAGTTGAATATGAAGAACCCGAGGGTCACGAAACCCATGTGGGAAATCGACGAGTAGGCAATCAACTTCTTCATGTCCGCCTGGACCAAGGCGACGAAACCGATGTAGACAACCGCTATCAACGACAACGTGATCATCATCGGCGCGAGGTAGTGGCTGGCATCCGGCAGGATGGGCAGCGAGAACCGGATGAAACCGTAAGCGCCAAGCTTCAGCATGATAGCCGCCAGCACGACCGAACCACCGGTGGGTGCCTCGACGTGCGCATCGGGCAGCCACGTATGGACTGGCCACATCGGCACCTTGACGGCAAAAGCGACCAGAAACGCGACAAAGACTAGTATCTGCGGCGTCATGCCCAGGCGCAATTGATGCCACTCGAGCAGGTTGAAGCTGCCCCCTGCTTGCAGAAAGAGGTAGAGCAGCGAAACCAGCATCAACAACGAGCCAAGCAGCGTATAGAGAAAGAACTTGAACGCTGCATACACCCGGTTCGGCCCACCCCAGACACCGATGATGATGTACATCGGGATCAGGCTGGCTTCAAAGAAGACATAGAACAGCACGGCATCTAGTGAGGCAAAAATGCCGTTCATGAGTCCGGACATGATCAGAAAGGCCGCCATGTATTGCGCAAGCTTTTCCTGTATCACTTCCCAGCCGGCGATGACCACCAGTATGGTGACGAAACTGTTGAGCAGGATGAACAGAACCGATATGCCATCGACACCGAGGAAGTACTGGACATTGAAACGCGAAATCCACGGCGCAACTTCAACGAACTGCATGCCGACAAACTGACGGTCGAAGCCTGCATACAGCGGCAGCGTGACCAGCAAACCGGCGATGGACACGGCGAGTGCCAGCCAGCGTACGAGGTTGCGGCGCTCGGAGCCAAGAGCGAGGACGGGAACCGCGCCGATAATCGGCACCCAGATCGCGAGGCTCAGAAGGTAGGAATTCATCCGTTCTTGTCCTGTCAGCTACGAGCCAGCCACAGCGTCAACAGCACAAAGACACCGATGAGCATGGAGAAGGCGTACTGGTAAATATGGCCGCTTTGCAGGAGGCGCACGACGCCGGCGAAGCGGCCAACCAGTTTCGCCGAACCGTTGACGGCAATGCCGTCGATCAATACTTGGTCTCCGGTTTTCCAAAGACCACGGCCCAAACCACGAGCGCCACCGGCGAAGAACCAGTCGTTGAATTCGTCGAAACCGTATTTCTTTTCCAGCACGAAGGTGATCAGGCTGAATTTCCGGGCGATCACGGTCGGCAGATCTGGGCGCACGATGTAGAGGAACCAGGCCGTAATGGCGCCGGAAGTCGCCAGCCAGAATGGAAGCGACGTCAGGCCATGCAGGATCATCGGCAATGCGCCGTGGAACTCTTCCTTCATCAGTTCGAGAGAGGTATGGTTCTCCCCGATGAAGATCGCGTCACCGAAGTAGCCGCCGAACAGCATCGGGCCGATCAAGAGTCCGGCGAAGATGGCCGGAATGGCCAGCAGGACCAGCGGAATGGTCACGACCTTCGGTGATTCGTGCGGCTCGACCGGGCCGTGGTGACCGTGATCGTCGTGATGGACGTCGTGGCCATGATCATCGTGCGCGTGACGGAAGCGCTCTTCGCCATGGAACGCGAAGAACACCAGACGGAACGAGTAGAAGCCCCCAACGAAAACGCCGGCCAGCAACGCGATGTAGGCGAAGGTGGCACCAGGGATCTGCGAGAGCTGCACCGCCTCGATGATCGAGTCCTTCGAGAAGAAGCCTGCAAAAGGAGGGAGGCCCGCGTTGGCGATGGCGCCGATCAACACTGTCAGGTAGGTGATGGGCATGTACTTGCGCAAGCCACCCATTCTCCGCATGTCCTGTTCGTGATGCATGGCGATGATCACGGAACCGGCACCCAAGAACAGCACCGCCTTGAAGAAGGCGTGCGTCATGAGGTGGAAGATCGCCGCCGAGTAGGCCGAGGCTCCGAGCGCCGCCGTCATATAACCGAGTTGCGACAACGTCGAGTAGGCAACAACGCGCTTGATGTCGGTTTGCACGATGGCGATAAAGGCCATGAACAGCGCGGTAATGGCGCCGATGACGATGACGAAGGACAACGCGGTATCCGACAGCTCAAACAACGGCGACATGCGCGAGACCATGAAGATACCGGCCGTCACCATGGTGGCGGCGTGGATCAACGCGGAGATTGGCGTCGGACCTTCCATCGAGTCCGGCAGCCAAACGTGCAGCGGAAACTGTGCCGACTTGCCCATGGCACCGATGAAGAGCCCGATGCAGATGGCAGTGATCAGCGGCCAGCCGGTCACCGTTTCGGTCATCGTCGCCAAATCGATCCCTTTGGCGAATACGGTAGCGTAGTCAAGGCTGCCGGCGTAGGCGGCGATCAGGCCAATACCCATCAGGAAGCCGAAATCGCCAACCCGATTCACAAGGAATGCCTTGAGGTTGGCGTAGATCGCGGTCGGCCGGGTATACCAGAAGCCAATCAACAGGTAGGAAACAAGACCTACCGCTTCCCAGCCAAAGAAGAGCTGAAGGAAGTTGTTGCTCATCACCAGCATCAGCATCGAGAAGGTGAATAGCGAGATGTAGCTGAAGAAGCGCTGGTAGCCGGGATCCTCCGCCATATAACCGATCGTGTAGATGTGCACCATCAGCGACACGAAGGTGACGACGATCAACATCACGGCCGTCAGTCGATCAATCAGAAAGCCAATTTCCAGTTTGAGGCCACCTGTCTCCATCCAGGTGTAGAGCGAGCCGTTGAAGGTCTCGCCGGCGAGCACGTCCTGCATCACGAGTACGGAACAGACGAAGGAAATCGCGACGCCGAGTATGGTCACCCAGTGAGCGCCTGCCCGGCCGATCGCCTTGCCGAACAATCCGGCGACAATGGCGCCGACGAGCGGTGCAAAGGGGATGATCAGATACAGGGTCTTCATGCCATTAGCCCTTCAGGCTGTCGATCTCGTCCACGTCAATAGTGGAGAGGTTGCGGAACAATACGACCAGGATGGCGAGGCCGATGCCTGATTCCGCAGCGGCAACCGTCAGGATGAAGAACACGAACAACTGCCCGGCCAGGTCGTTGCGGTAGTGAGAAAAGGCAACGAAATTCATGTTCACCGCCAGCAGCATCAATTCGATGGCCATCAGCAACACGATCAGGTTCTTGCGGTTGAGGAAGATGCCGATCACGCC
>PMIH01000032.1 GCA_003158255.1 Rhodocyclaceae bacterium | reverse complement strand
GCCAACGCCGACTATACGGCGCGCGGCAAGGATGTCATCCAGGGCTTGCAGCGCATCAGGGGGCTCGACCGTCTGGCGGATGAGTTCGTCTTCTTCGATCGCACGATCTACGGCTTGTGCAAGCTCTTCGAGCGCATGGGTGCGCGCGCGCGGTTGCGCCATCACTGGACCGAACTGGCCAAAAGACAGGAGTGAAAATGGAAGACCTCAAGCGAAGAATTGTCGATTTCGCCAAAGACTTGCAGCTGATGAGTTTCGCCACGGTAACCGAGGATGGCCGGCCGCGTGTCCGGTATGTCGTCGGCAAGGCCGACCCGACGCTCACGCTACGCTTCAGCACGCGCCTCGATTCCGCCAAGGTTCGGCAAATGAAGAACCAGCCGAGCGTATCGGTGACGATGGGAGCTACCGGCGTGCGTGCGCAATCCTGGCTCGAGATCGAAGGCAGCGCGGTTGTTTCGACGACGGCCGCCGACCGTCATGCCTTCTGGTTCGATGGCCTGGAAGCGTACTTCGCCGGCGTCGACGACCCGAACTACTGCATCGTGATCATCCAGCCGGGCCGGATCGCCTTGTGGTCGATGGCGGCAACGGAGCCGGAGGTGTGGCAACCCGACGCTTGAGCCGACGCATCAACGGTTCCATTTCACCAAGGACTCAACGATGGGAGATCGCATATGAAGCACTGGAAAGGACCTTGGCTGATGGGTGTGGCCGTCATCCATACGGGATTCGCCATCGCGATGTTTGGCGGTGTGCTGCGGGGCGTCGTTGCGCGGGGCGTGTTCGACAGCGTTGGTGCCGACCCCATGGTGGGCGCGGTAGTCTGGTTCGTCCTGTTCGGTGTAATGGTCTTTGTCTGCGGCTTAGCCGTCGCGGCCCTCGATCGGGCGACGGGAGGTGAATTGCCTCGGCCGCTGGGCTGGAGCCTGCTCGCGCTCGCAAGCCTGGGTGTGGTGTTGATGCCGGCTTCGGGATTCTGGCTGGCCTTCCCACCGGCCATCGCGATCCTGGTCCGGAAAGACTGGTGACGGGATTCTGGCGGCGTACCACGACGACTGACTTTCGCGGCGGAGCGTGAACTCCGCCGCATCGTCAGTGCATCAGGAACCGCAGGCCTTGCCGTGATCCCCGTGGAAGCCCTTGGCTTGCGCTTCGGACTCGCTCATGTATTCGCCCTGTTTGGTCTTGCCATACCAGCGCGTGCCGGAACAATGGTAGACCTTGGTCGATGCGTTAACCCAGACCATGCCGGGACCACCGCCGGCAGCGGGAGCTGCCGACTTGGCGACCGGTGCCGCTTTGGCAACAGGTGCAGCTGGGGCGACTGCGGCGGGAGCAACTACCGCCGGGGCGGTCTTGGGCGCTGCCATGGGAGCCGGGGCGGCAGGTGCGGCAGCGGCAGGAGCAGCGGCTGGCGCGGCTTTGGCCGCCTTCGCTGCTTTCGCTTCCTCCTTGGCTTTTGCCTTCGCGGCCTTGGCTTCTTCCTTGGCCTTCGCCTTGGCCGCTTTTTCATCCGCCTTGGCTTGCGCTTTCGCTGCCTTGTCGTCGGCCTTGGTCGTCTTGGCATCTGCCTTCGCCGCTGGCGCGTCGCCGCCGAACCAGTCCTTGATGCCCTTGTGGCCCCGGCAGGCGCCGCTCTTGGTGGCGCCGGTGAAGTAGCTGCCATCCTTGCAAACTGCTGTCGCACCGGCGGGCGCGCCGGCTGGAGCCTGCGCCAGACAGTAGCTGGAAGCCAGTAGGCCGAGAACTGCGATGGGAAGTGAGAGTTTGTTCATGATTATCCTTCTCCTAAATGACGATTAAACCGACGACGGGTGATACGGATTTTCAGCCTTGAGCCAGATGGTCCTTCATCTTGGTCATGGCAATCAGCAGCGCTGCACTGCCCAGCGTTTTGACCAGCCCGGAATGTTGAGCATAGAAACTGCCGAGCTTTAGTGCGCCGTCATTATGATGACAATTGTTGCGTTTGTAGAGGCGTGTGGTGCGGATGTCAGGTGAGTGACAGGTGGCGCGCCGTTACGGCTAACTATTAGCTGCGATAGTCTGCGTTGATCTTGACGTAGTCATAGGAGAAATCGCAGGTCCACACCTTGCCTTGCGCGGTGCCGCGGCCGAGGTCGACGCGGACGACGATCTCGGCGGGCTTCATCGCCGCCGCGCCGTCTTCCTCCTTGTAGCTCGCCGCGCGGCCGCCGTTCTCGGAGACCAAAATGTCGCCGAGCCAGACCTTCACCTTCGCCACGTCCATGTCGCGCAAGCCGGGATCGTTGCCCCACGCGTTGCCGATGGCGCCGAGGATCCGGCCGAGATTGGGGTCTGATGCGAAGAAGGCGGTTTTCACCAGCGGCGAATGGGCGATGGCGTAGCCGACGGCCTTCGCTTCGTCCTTGGTGTGGGCGCCGCCGACATTGATCTCGATGAATTTGGTGGCGCCTTCGCCGTCGCGAGCGATGGCCTGCGCGAGCAGACGCGCGACGCCGGTCACCGCCGCCTTGAATTCGGCCCAGTACGGCGCGTCGATAGCCTCGAAGCGCGCGCGACTCTTGCCGGTGGCGATGAGGATGAAGGAATCGTTGGTCGAGGTGTCGCCGTCGACCGTGACGCAGTTGAACGATTCGTCGGCGACTTCCTTCACGAGCCGTTCGAGCATCGGTTGGCTGACAATGGCATCGGTGGCGACGAAGCCGAGCATGGTCGCCATGTTCGGCTTGATCATGCCCGCTCCCTTCGCGATGCCGGTGATCGTCACCGGCTGGCCGGCGATGGTGACCTGCACCGATGCAGCCTTGGCGACGGTGTCGGTGGTCATGATGGCGTGCGCGGCGTCGTACCAGCCATCGGCTTTCAGCGCCGATTGGCAGGCCGGCAGGCCGGCGGCGAGGCGCTCGACCGGCAGCGGTTCCATGATCACGCCGGTCGAGAAAGGCAGCACCTGGTCCGCGCGCACGTCGAGAATGCGCGCCGCCGCCTGACAGGTCTGGCGTGCCGCCTGCATGCCCGGCTCGCCGGTGCCGGCATTGGCGATGCCGGTGTTGATCACCAGCGCGCGAATTTCGGCCGTGGCGAGGTGTTGCTTGCACACCTGCACGGGCGCGGCGCAGAAGCGGTTTTGCGTGAATACGCCGGCGACGTGGCTGCCGGGCGCGAGTTCGATCAGCGTCAGGTCGCGCCGGTTGGCCTTGCGGATGCCGGCTTCGGTGACGCCGAGGCGCACGCCGGCGACGGGGTGCAGGTTGGCGGCGACGGGCGGATTCAGATTGACGGGCATGGTCGTTTCCTTGTGGTCAGTCGGTGTTGAATACAGTATTCCAGAGCCCGCGCACGGCGGCGATCTTGTCGGCCACCAGTGCCGGATCGACGCGGCTTTCCTGGTTATTCAGGCGCAGCGCGTGCTGCATGCGGCGGTAGTCGCGGTAGGCGTCGCGCACTGCGTCGGCGAGGTCGGCGGGAATCAACTTCCGCGCGGCAGCCATCGCCAGCAGCGCGATGTTGCCCTTGTTCTCGGTCAGCTCGCAGTATTGCCAGGCATGGCCCAACACCAGGTACTGGACCAGGAATTCGACGTCGACCAGCCCGCCGGGATCGTGCTTGAGGTCGAAGACGGTGGTGCGCTCGTCGCCCGTGGTGCCATGCGCGTCGACCATCTTCTGCCGCATCGCCAGCACTTCGTCGCGTAGCTTGCCGAGGTCGCGTTGCTGGCGCAGCACTTCGCAGCGGATTGCCTCGAAGGCGGCGCCGACCGCCGGATCGCCGGCGGTGAAGCGCGCGCGCGTCAGCGCCTGGTGTTCCCACAGCCAGGCCGATTCGAACTGGTACTTGCGGAAGGCATCCATCGACGAGACGACGAGCCCGGAATCGCCGTTGGGCCGTAGCCGCAGGTCGGTCTCGAACAATTGTCCGGCCGAGGTTTGCGCCGACAGCCAAGTATTGAGCCGGGTCGACAGCCGCGAATAGATTTCCGCCGCTTCGGGGGCCGGGTCGTCGAAGACGTAGACAATGTCGAGGTCGGAGGCGTAGCCAAGTTCCTTGCCGCCCAGCTTGCCGTAGCTGATCACCGCGAAACGCGGTGACTCCAGATGGCGCGTCGCCAGCTTGCGCCAGGCGAGGATCAAGGCGCGGTCTACGATGATGTCGGCGAGTTCGGACAGGTGGTCGGCCAGCTTCTCCACGGTCAGCAGGCCCGAGAGATCCTGGGTGAGCAGGCGGAATACCTGGGCGTGGTGCGCCTCGCGCAATAGGTCCATCTGCCGCTCGGTGTCGGGTTCGACCTCGTCGAGCGTTTGTGCCAGTTGGGCGCGGAAGGTGGTCCAGTCGTGCGCCTCTTCGAGCAGGCGCGGGTCGAGCAACTCGTCGAGCAGTACCGGATGGCGATTCAGATAGTTCGCGGCCCAGGCCGAACTGCCGACGATTTGCGCCACCTTGGTCAGCGACTGCGGATACTGCTGGAGCAGCGCCAGATAAGCCGCGCGGCGCGAAATGGCCTCAAGCAGGTCGAGTCCGCGCGACAGCGCGGCGTCGGCGTCGGGCAGTGCGGACGCAGCTTCGATCAGTCGCGGCACCAGGGCATCGAAGCGGCCCCGTGCGCTATCGGAAAGCTGCTGGTAGCGGCTGCCGGCGCGGATGGCAGAGAGGCGCGTGCAGGCTGCGGCGGCGTCGTGGAAGCCCATGGCGGCCAGCTCGGCGTGCCGCGACGACTGACTTTCGTCGCCGCCATGGTTCCAGATGCCGTCGAGTTTGTGGTTGTCGGCATTCGGGTCGGCGAACACGGCGTCGAAGTGGCGCGAGACGTTTTGCCGATGATCGTCGAGTTCCATCGCCAGCGCCTCGAAGGACGTGAAGCCCATGGCCTCGGCGACCAGTTCGCGGTCTTTGGCCTTCTGCGGCAGCTTGTGCGTCTGCGCGTCGTCGAGGTATTGCAGGCGGTGTTCGAGCCGGCGCAGGAAATCGTAGGCGGTTGCCAGTTCCACCTCGGCGTCCCGCGACAACTGACTTTTCTCGGCCAGCAGCTTCAGCACTTGCAGCGTCGGCTTGATTTGCAGCGAAAGATCGCGGCCGCCGCGAATCAACTGGAACACCTGGGCGATGAACTCGATTTCGCGGATGCCGCCGGGGCCGAGCTTGACGTTGTCGGCCATATCCTTCTTCGCCACCTCGCGGCGGATCTGCGCATGCAGGTCGCGCATGGCGTTGATGGTGCCGAAGTCGAGGTACTTGCGGAAGACGAAGGGCCGGCGGATGGCTTCGAGTTCGTCGTGCCGCTCGCCGGTGAGCGGCCTGGCCTTGATCCAGGCGTAGCGTTCCCACTCGCGGCCCTGGGTGAAGAAGTAGTTTTCCAGCATGTCGAACGAGCAGACCAGCGGCCCGGAATCCCCATTCGGCCGCAGGCGCATGTCAACGCGAAAGACCTGGCCATCGTTGGTCATCTCGGAGATGGCGGCGATCAGCAGCTTGCCCAGCCGGCCGAAGAACTCGAAGTTGGAGATGGACCGTTCGCCATCGGTTTCGCCATCCTCGGGATAAACGAAGATCAGGTCGATGTCGGAGGAAACATTGAGTTCACGCCCGCCCAGCTTGCCCATGCCAACAACGCTCAGGCGTTGCGCATCGCCGCGTTCGTTGCGCGGTTCGCCATAGCGGGTGGCAAGGCCCTCATGCAACACCTTCGTCGCGTTTGTCACGGCCGTTTCGGCGATCAGCGTCATCGCTTCGGTTACCTCGGCCAATGGCGCATTGCCGGCCAGATCGCGCACGCAGATCCGGACGTAGGCGCGCTGCTTCAGCCGGCGCAGCGCCGCTTTCAGGGTATCCTCGGTCAGGGGTTCCACTGCCAGCCAGCTTTCCAGTTCCTCCCGGGCCAGCGGCGAGTCGAGGCGCGCTACGGTTGGTTCGAGCAACTCGGGGTGCGCCGCCAGCAGCTGCCGCAGATGGCGCGAGTGGCCGCAAGCGGATTCGATGACGGCTGGGAGGGGGGATGGCATTGATTTACAATCGCGGCTTTTCGTGCCGGCCATTTTAGCCCGCCCGGGCCCATGCACCGCCCTTCGCCTTCCTCCCGCCTGGTCACCCTGATCGACATGCCCTGGCTGCGCCGTCTGTTGCGCGGCGCGGCTTTGGTCGGCCTCGGGCTTTACTTTGCGCTCGGGCTGCTGGTGCTGGTGTTGCGGTATTTCGTGTTGCCGGTCGTGAACGACTATCGCGGCGATATCGAGCGCAGCCTGTCGGAAGCGTTGGCGCGTCCGGTGACGATCCAGGCCATTGACGCCGATTGGCGCCGGTTGTGGCCAAACCTGCATATTCACGGGCTGGAAATTCGCGATGCCGAGGGCAGGCCCGCGCTCGGTTTCGACGAGGTGGAGGCCGATATCGCCTGGTCCTCACTCTGGCATCTGGCGCCGCACTTCGCGCGCCTGGAGATCAACGCGCCCCGGCTTGATCTGCGCCGCGACGCCCAGGGCCATTT
The DNA here is from genome assembly GCA_003158255.1 of Rhodocyclaceae bacterium. Lineage (GTDB taxonomy): Bacteria > Pseudomonadota > Gammaproteobacteria > Burkholderiales > Rhodocyclaceae > Fen-999. The sequence goes on along the minus strand of PMIH01000032.1, from coordinate 4,059 downwards.
TTTCGTCGCCGGTCTCGAACTCAAGCCGGACGAAACCTCCGGTGACAGTTTCGCGGACTGGCTTCTGGCGCAGGATCGCATCGTCATTCGCGATGCCACGATCACCTGGCATGACGAACTGCGACAGGCGGCGCCGCTCTCGCTCGCACATGTGAATCTGGATGTGCGCAATAGCGGCCAGCGGCATCGCTTCGGCCTGACGGCAGATCCGCCACACGAACTTGCCACCCGACTCGACATTCGCGGCGACTTCCGCAGCGACGACATCGACGTGATCGAGACGTGGCATGGGCAAATCTATACCGAGCTCGATTACGCCAATCTCGCCGGCTGGCGGGCCTGGGTCGATTATCCGGTCGAACTGCCGTATGGCAACGGCGGTTTGCGTCTCTGGCTCGACTTTGAGCACAAGGAACTGACGGGCGCAACCGCTGATGTGCGGCTTGGCCGGACCGCGCTGCGCCTGGCGCCCGATCTGCCGACGCTCGATATGGAGCGTCTCGATGGCCGACTGACGGCGCGCCACGACGATGACGGTTTCAGCCTCCAGACCCGCCATCTCGCCCTGGCGACGCATGACGGCATCCAGATCCAGCCAACCGATATCGATTTCCGCTGGTACCCGGCCACCGGGACCAGCCCCGCGCGCGGCGCGACGAGCGCCAATGCAGTCGATATCGGCGCGCTCGCGGCACTGGCGGTGCATTTCCCGATGGCCGCAAATACGCGCGCGCGCCTCGTTGCCTACGCTCCGCAGGGGGAGGTACGGGACATGCGCGTGGCATGGAGTGGCGATGCCGATGCGCTCGCCACCTACAGCGTCAAGGGGCGTTTCGAGGACCTCGGCTTGCAGGCGCAAGGCGTCGTTCCTGGTTTCTCCGGGCTCGATGGCCGCATCGATGGCAACGAAAAGGGCGGCGTGCTTGAACTGGCCACCGTCGGCGCCGCGCTGGATCTGCCGGCGGTATTCGAGCAACCGACCGTGTCGTTGGCAATGTTGGATGCCTCGGCCGAATGGAAGGTCCTGGGTGACGCGATTGAAGTTCGCCTGCTCAAGGCGAACTTCCAGAACGAGGATGCGGCGGGTGAAGCCAGCGGCAGCTATCACGTTAACGGAGCGGGGCTGGGCGAAATCGACCTGGCGGCGAAGCTGACCCGGGCCAACGGTGGCGCCGTCTGGCGTTACATGCCGCTGGTGGTCGGCGAGGATGTGCGTACCTGGCTGCATGAGTCCATTCCGGGCGGTGCGGCGACGGCGACCCTGCGCCTCAAGGGCGACCTCAACCGATTCCCGTTTCGTGACGGCTCGGGCATTTTTGAGGTGAAGGGCCTCTTTCACGATGCCACGCTGCGCTACGCAGCCGATTGGCCGACGATTGAAGCGATCAATGGCGATCTCCAGTTCGTTGGCGCGCGCATGACGATCCGGGCGCCGAAGGCGACGATATGGGGTGTCCAGCTTGTCGACGTCAAGACGGAAATCGCCGATCTCGACGCGCCCGAAGTGCCCATGGTCATTACCGGCAGCGCCCGCGGGCCGACAGGGGATTTCCTGCGCTTCATCGAGGAGAGCCCGGTCGGCGGGCACATTGACCACGTCACCGAAGGCATGAGGGCCACCGGCGGCGGCGATCTGCGCCTGCGGCTCGAAATGCCCCTGCGCCATATTGTCGATACCCGTGTCGATGGCCGCTACCGCTTCGTCGCCAACGACCTGGTGTATGACCGCGACATGCCGCCGCTTTCGGAAATCAACGGTGAGTTGCATTTCACGGATGACCGCCTGGAAGCCAAGAAGATCCGCGCTGCCGTACTGGGTGCGCCCATGACCCTCGACATGGCTACCGAAAACGGCCATGTGGTCGTGCAGGCGAACGGCAACATCAGCGTAGCAGCCCTGCGCCAGCAGTACGGCAATCCTCTGTTCGATCATCTGGCCGGCAGCGCGCCTTGGAGTGGCACCATCCGCGTGAAGAAGCGGGCCGCCGAGCTGCGCATCGAGTCTTCGTTGCTGGGTGTTTCCTCCAGTTTGCCCGAACCGTTCAACAAGACTGCCGGCGATGTGATGCCGCTGGTGTTCGAACGCAAGGCAGCGCCGGAACCCGCGCCACTGCTCGTCAAGGGCAAGCGTCCGGCGATGGAGAAGCCGGCTGGCGAGCGGGATCAACTGGAAGTCAGTCTTGGTGGCACGCTGCGCGCCCAGTTCGTGCGCCGGCAGGAAGGTGCCACGCCGATCATCGAGCAGGGCTTGATCAGTGTCGGCCGTTCCGATGCCAGCCTGCCCGAGCGCGGCGTGCTTTTGGCCGCCAAGGCCGACCGGTTGGATGTCGACTTCTGGCGTCGGCTCGCCAACAGCGGCAATAGTGGCAATAGCGGCAGCGTCGGCCTACCGATCAGCCAGATCGACCTGCACGCGGAGGAACTGCGGGGCTTCGGTCATTCGGTCCATGCGTTGCAGTTGACCGGCGGACTTGAGGGCGACAACTGGAAGGTGGATATCAAGAGCACCGAGGCCACCGGCAAACTGGTGTGGTCCAGCCGGGAGAATGTGGATCGACTGTCGGCACGCCTTTCACGGCTTGATCTGGTTGAAGACACCGATACCGCCGCGAGCCAGACCGCTACCGAAACCACGGAAAGGTTGCCCGCCATCGATCTTGCCGTCGACCACTTCCTGCTGCACGGCCGTGAGCTGGGCGAACTCCGGCTTCAGGCCGAGAACGCGGCAGGCGTATGGAGTACCCAATTCAGTCTCAAGAACGAAGATGGCGAACTCGATGCCGCCGGCCGCTGGAAAGTGCCTCAAGCGGCCGTTCCGGCGAGCACAAACGTCGATTTCACGCTGAAAGCGAGCGACGTCGAGAGGCAGCTTGACCGCATGGGCCGTCCGGGTGTTCTCAGGCGCGGTTCCGCCACGCTCAGCGGGGGCTTATCCTGGGCCGGCGCGCCGACTAGCATCGACTACGGCAGCTTGAGCGGCAAGCTGGCGCTCGAGGCGGCCGATGGCCAGTTCAAGAAGCTTGAGCCCGGCGTCGGCCGGCTCCTGGGCATCCTTAGCCTGCAATCGCTGCCGCGGCGGATTTCGCTCGATTTCCGGGATATCTTCAGTGAAGGCTTTGCCTTCGACAGTATTACGGGCTTGATGATGATCGATCATGGCATCATGGAGACGAGCGATTTCCAGATCAAGGGGCCGGCAGCGAAGGTGCTGATGAATGGCAACGTCAATCTCGTGCGCGAGACCCAGGACTTGAAGGTGCGTGTGCAACCGGCGCTCGGCGAGACTGTCGCCACCGGGGTAATTCTGATCAATCCGGTCATCGGCGCCACCGCCTGGGTGATGAATCGGATATTCGGTAATCCGCTCGACAAAGTTTTTGCCTTCGACTACGCGGTGACCGGATCCTGGGCCGACCCCAAGGTCGACAAGGTTGCTGCCCAGGGACCGGGCCTGATACAGCAACCACCGTCGGGAGGAACGCCTTGAAGATTGCATCGGTACAGATGATTTCCGGTCCGGAGGTGGTCCCGAACCTGGCGACCGCGGCGCGCTGGGTCGCCGAGGCAGCCGAGATCGGCGCGCGGCTCGTAGCATTGCCGGAGTACTTTCCATTGATCGGCGCCACCGACGAGGCCCGTCTGGCCGCCCGCGAAAGCGAAGGCCACGGACCGATCCAGGATTTCCTCGCCGAAACGGCGATGAAGCATGGCATCTGGCTGGTTGGCGGCTCGATTCCGCTGACGGCGCGCGATCCCCGCAAGCTGCTCAATTCCTGCCTGGTTTTTGACGACCATGGCCGGCAGGTGGCTCGTTACGACAAGATTCACCTGTTTGGTTTCACCAAGGGCGCGGAACATTACGACGAGGCGGCGACGATCGAACCCGGCGAACAGGTGGTGACGGTCAACACCCCGGTGGGCCGCGTCGGTCTTGCCATCTGCTATGACCTGCGTTTTCCCGAGCTCTTCCGCGCCATGGGTGCAGTTGACCTGCTGATCGTGCCTGCCGCATTCACCGATACTACCGGCCGCGCGCACTGGGAAACACTGCTGCGCACG
>PMIH01000132.1:13380-14644 GCA_003158255.1 Rhodocyclaceae bacterium | reverse complement strand
TGTGCTGATATTGGGCCGCCGGCGGTGGATTCAAGCGCCGAGGTTGCGTCGGAGGAGAGGGTCTTGCATGGACGGGCATTCCATATTCCGGGGCTGGACGCCCCCGGGGACTCAGTCCGGCAGCGAGAAGTAGAAGGCAGCGCCCTTGTCCACCTCTGCGTCGGCCCAGACGCGGCCGCCGTGGCGTGCCAAAACGCGCTGGACGATGGCGAGGCCGATGCCGGTTCCCTCGAACTCCTTGCCGTGCAGGCGCTGGAAGGCGCCGAACAACTTGTCGGCAAAGCGCATGTCGAAGCCGGCGCCATTGTCGCGCAGCACGTAGATCGTTTCGTGTTGCTGCCGCACCAGCCCGAATTCGACGCGCGCGGCTGCGACCTTGCTGGTGTATTTCCAGGCGTTTTCGAGCAAATTCTCCAGCGCGATGCGCAGCAGGTTCCGGTCCGCCCGGACCCGCATGCCGGGTGTGACGCGGAAATCCACCTGGCGATCCGGGTGTCGTTCCCTCAGTACGGCGGCGAGCGCTTCCGCCATTTCGCTCATGTCGACATCGGCCACCTGCATTTCGTAACGCGTGATGCGGGAGAGCTTGAGCATGTCGTCGATGAGGTCGCTCATGCGGCTGGCTCCGGCACACATGCGGTGCAGGTAGCTTGACGCCGTCGGATCAAGGGACGCCCCGTAGTCCTCCATGAGCGCCTTGCCGAAGCCGTCGATCGCGCGCAGGGGGGCCCGCAGGTCGTGCGATGCCGAGTAGCTGAATGCCTCCAGTTCCTTGTTGGCCGCTTCGAGCGCCTGCGTNNCGTTGCCGGATGCGTTCTTCGAGATCCTCATTGAATTCCCGGAGCTGTTCTTCGCGCTGGCGCAGCGTCGCCATCAGGGCGTGGTAGCTCTCGGCGATCTCCCGAATTTCGCGAGGCCCCGTGGGCAGTTCGGACTCCACCCAGCGGCCGGCACGAACTTCGTGCATGGTGTCGGCCAGCGACTCCAGCGGGCGGCTGAATCGGCGCAGGATCAGCAGCGTGGCGGCAACGGCGACCAGCGAGAACGCCAGTGCGACGAACAGGTTGCCGAAGAAGATGCTGCGCCGCGCCTTGAACAGCGATTCCTTGCTCAGCGCGAGTTGCACTTCGCCAAGGACTTCATCGCCCGTACTGCCGAGCAGCGCCGCTTCCGGCATCTCCTGATTCAGTGCGGCCGGCCGGGCGGTCCTGACCTGCCGGGAGAATAGCCAGACATCGTTCAGTTCAGTCGTCGCCGTTTCCTC
>PMIH01000132.1:220-13362 GCA_003158255.1 Rhodocyclaceae bacterium | reverse complement strand
TGCCGTCATCTGTTCGCCGGCGCGCACGTAATAGCGGGCAACCTCTTCCGTGGACAGGGCAGCGGCGACCAGGCCGATTGCCAGCGCGCCGATCAGCGTAATGGGAACAATGATGAGCGCCAGGGACTGACGCACGCTGAGACGCCCGTACAGTGCGATCAGATGTGTCCTCACCGCGACTCCTCCGGGAATGTGCGGTCGAAGCTCTTCAACACGCGGTCGCTTGGTTCGATACCGAGGTGGGAGGCTGTGCGCGTGTTGAATGCGCCGCGCAGGTGCTCGCTGGCTTCGGGGCCACCCTGGGATGGCCTGACTGCCTGCCGCTTGGCCCGCTCGGCAAGTTGTCGCCCCATCGCCGGGTAGTCCGGGTAGAGCGCGAACAGCGCGCCCTTGGCGACATCCACCGGGTTGTTGGAAAACAGCACCAGATGCTTGTCCCACGACTCGCGCAGCAACACCGGCAATAATTGGTGGAGTGGTACGACCGGATCAAGTGTCAGCCAGATGGCATCCCGGCCAGGACGCGCCTGCTGCAGGATGCGGGCAATCGCTGCGCTCGCCTGCTGGGCGTCCTCGCAGGCGGTGCCGGCCAGTTCGAGTCCCTGCTCGCGCGCGGCGGCGCGGGCGGCGGCAATCAACCAGCCGGATGACTGCGGCCGGTAAAGGACGAAAACCCGCTCGATGTCGGGCTTGATCTGGCGCAGCCGGTCGAACATCTGGGCCGGACTGGATGCGAGGCTGACTCCGGATTGAGTGTTGTCGTTCAATGCATCCGCACCACGGATCATCGGCACCGCCAGCGACGCGACCAATGCCGGCGGCACGTCGCCGAGCACGATTGCCACCTGGCTTTGATTTGCGTTGACCCAGCCCCTGATCTCCTCGGGCGAATCGTTGTCCGAAATCGCCCTGCTCTGCAGGCGCACGTCGGCGGCCTGGGTCATGCCATCGACTATCGTCTGGTAGAGCTTGACGAAAGCCGGTGCCGACTCCGGATAGAGCACGCTGATGCGTGTTTCCGCGCCTGCCCAGCAAGTGAGTGACGACAAGGAAAGCGCCAGGGCGACAAGCGCAGTGAAGCGCACGGTACGAAACATGTCGCTACAGGTGGTAACGTAACTCAAGATATACGCTGCGTCCGGGCAGGGGCAGGTCGTAGGGGATGTTAACCGCGGCTGCACCAGAGGTCGGTTCGCGGGCATTGGCGTCGAACAGGTTGCGTACCGAGACGGCGAGCTCCAGATCTTTGTGCAGTCGATCGGTGCGCAGCGTCAGGTCGGCAGTCGTGTAGTCGGCGATCTGCGGGCGGAGGTCGCCCGCCTGGCGCTTGCGATCGGCCACGTGGTTGACCTGGCCGGACAGCGTCCAGCCAGGGATGAGGCGCCAATCGGTGCGTAGATAGGCGTGGTGGTGCGGTGCGAGACCGGCATCCTGATTGGTGTTCTCGTCGATCGACCGCTGATAGGCGTAGTTGCCGAGCAGCCTCAAGTCGGTGCTGGCGTCCCAGGTGAATTCGAGTTCCAAGCCGTTGCCGTGCTGGTTGCCAGCATTTTGGGTAGTACTGCCGGTCGTCGGATCGGCGTTGGCAACGAACCGAATTACGTCCTTCATTCGGTAATGGAACAGGTTGAGGCCAGTTCTAAGGTTTGCTTGTACCTGCCAGGCGAAGGCAAGTTCGGTGGAGTCTATTGTTTCCGGCTTCAAATCGGGATTGCCGAGCGCAACCGGGTTGTTGATGGAGTACAGCTCGACGAAACTTGGCGCTCGGAAAGCGCGACCAAACATCAGCTTCGTAGTCAGGTTGTACGCTGTGTCCCAGACGATTGCGAGGCGCGGATTGGTGGTGCCGCCGAAATCGGAATAGCGGTCGTGGCGCAAGCCCGCGGTCAGGGTCCAGTCGGGTGCGAACGCCCATTCGTCCTGGGCGTATGCGTAGTAGGAGCGACGCAAATGCGGCGACAGGAAAAGCAGTCCGTTGGCCTGATTGGCCGTGACCATCGAGCAGTCGAGGTTGACGCACATTGGCGTGGTGCCCACGAACGTGAAGTTCTTGGTTTCCGTGGTCTTGTACAAGTCGTCGACGTTGTAGCCGGCGCCTACGCGCAGTTTGTGACTGTCGAAGCCGCCATAGAGTCCCGACAGGTTCAGCCGTTCCTGCCGCTCCCAGTGCTGGGGTCTTCCGACCATGCCAATGGTGGAACCTGCGCCGCCGGGAAGCGGCAATGGCAGCGCGGATCCGGCAGGGAATAGGGTGACATCGGTATTGGTCTCGGCAATGTCGTAATAACTGGCCTGGGCGGTGACATCCCAGTTCTGGCTGAGCTTGGCATCATGCCAAGTCAGGTCGGCGTTTGCGTAGTGGGCGTTGGCCTCGACAGTATGGTCGGTGAGTGCATCGGCGATACCGGTTCCAGTCTCCCGGTTGTTGGGACGCCCGATGTAGCCTGTACGAAAGCGCCACTTGTCGGTCGAAAGGTCAATGCGCGCATCGATGGAATCGTAACCGGTTTCAATTGAGTCCGGCGCGCGCGATGCGTGGGTGCCGAAGGTACGATCGAGGGAAGTCTGGGCGTCCGCTTCGATCGCGCGATCGAAACCTCCGGAGTGGCCCAGGCGTAGATAGGTCGCAACATCGACCTCGCTGACCCGGCCGCCGTGCTGGACCCAGCCATCATAGGTATCGAAGGAACCGGCGCGTAGGCCGGACTCGGTGCCGTCGATTTCACCAGATGTCTTGGTGATGATGTTGATAACGCCTGATACAGCTTCCGCACCGTACAGGGCCGAACCTGGGCCTCGTATCACTTCAATACGCGAAACATTCTCGATGGGAATACCCCCGGTCTCCTGACCGCGATTGCCGTAAAAGCCGTTTGTGATCGGAATGCCGTTGAGCAGGACCAGCACTTCCGGATTGAATTGCGTGGCGATGCCGCGAATTGCGTAGACAGGCCGCCACAGGAATCCATTGCGCGACACGTGCAGGCCGGGCACGGTTTCCAGTATTTCGCTCAGATCGGTGGCGCCGGTGGCCTTGATGTCGGCGGCGGTGATGACGGAGGCTACCGATGGCGCCTTCGAAACGGGGCGCGGCGTACCGGTGGCGATGCTCACGAGTTGCTCGTCTCCGGAAAGCATCAGCAGCATCTCGTCGTCCGCGTGGGCGCGGGTGGCCAAAGCGCAGGTGGCGAGGCACAAGATTGTCAGCAAATTGCGGGAAACGGCGTTGATCATCTGCTTCTCCCCGGGTGTGTAATCTAGGAGGTTTCCACCGCAAGGGTATGGCGCACTGACCCCGGCAGAGGTTCCGGTCGGCCGATGCCGTAGCCTTGGGCGAAATCGACGCCGATGGAGCGCAGGACGTCGACCACAGCGGCGTCTTCGACGAATTCGGCGATCGTCTGCAAGTCCGCGACGTGTGCCACCCGGTGGATGGCCTCGACGATGGCACGGTCCATGTGGTCGGTGCGAAGATTGCGGATGAATCGGCCGTCGATCTTTATGAAGTCAACGGGCAGCGATTTGAGATAGGCGAACGAACTGAGTCCGCTGCCGAAATCGTCGAGAGCGAAACGGCAGCCAATATCGCGCAGGCTGCGCATGAAGTCGGCCGCCGCCGTGAAATTGCCGATGGCCACTGTCTCGGTGACTTCGAAACAGATACTGCGCGGGTCGACGCCGTAGGCCGAAATCCTGTCACTGACGAACTCGCGCAAGCCGACGTCGCTCATCGATCCGCCGGACAGGTTGATGGCGTGAAACTGGTCACCTGACTCGCAGTGTTCGCCGACGTACCGCAACGATTGGTCGATGACCCAGCGGTCGATGTCGCGCATGCGGTCGTAGCGTTCGGCAGCCGGCAGAAACGCGCCCGGCAGCACGATGCTGCCGTCCAGGTCAATCAGTCGCAGCAGCAACTCGTAGTGATGGACCTTGCCGTTGCTTGCGCCATTGAGAGAGCGGATCGGCTGTCGCCACAACTGAAAACGGCCGCCATGCAGCGCGCCGTCGATGCGGCTCACCCAGTCCATTTCGCCACGGCGGCGGGTCAACTCCAGGTCATCTCGTTCATAGACCTGAATCGCGTCGCGGCCGCGCTCCTTGGCGGCGTAGCAGGCGATGTCGGCGGCGCTGAGGATGTCGTTGGCGCTGCCACTGTTGCGGTCGATGCCGACGATGCCGATGCTGACGCCGACAGAAAACAGCTTGCCATTCCAGAAGAAGCGGAAGTCGTGCACGGCGACGCGCAGGGTTTCGGCGACTTCCTTTGCCCGCTCCAGAACGCAGTTCTCGAGCAGGATGCAGAATTCGTCGCCGCCCACGCGCGCCAGCAGGTCGCTGGTTCGTATTGGCGCGTGCAACACGTCGGACAGTTGCCTGAGCATCTCGTCACCGGCGAGATGTCCGCAGGTGTCGTTGACGATCTTGAATTGGTCCAGATCGAGAAAGAGCAGGCTGTGCCGTACGTCGTCGTGCCTTGCCTGTTCCAGCAGGCCTTCAAGTGCGGCCAGGAAGCTGGTCCGATTGCTCAGCCCGGTCAAGGAATCGTGCATCGCCAAGTGCTGGATGGCGGCTTCGGCCTGGCGGCGGGCGTGCCGGGCACCGGCGTCGTCGAGTTCGCGCCGGATCGCGGGCGCGAGTCGGCGCAGACTGCTCTTCATGATGTAGTCCTTGGCGCCAAGGCGCATCGCCTCGACAGCCATTTCCTCCCCGATAGTGCCCGAGACGATGATGACCGGCAGGTCGGGATCGTGGCTACGTACGATTTCGAGTGCCGCCCGGGAGTCGAAGCTCGGCAAGTTATGGTCCGTGACGACGATGTCCCAGCCACCTTCTGCAAGGGCGGCTTCCAGGGTTCGGGCGGCGTCCACACGCTGGTAGTCGGGCTTCAAGCCGCCCTGACGAAGCTCCCGCAGGATGAGCAGCATGTCATCCTCTACATCCTCGACGAAAAGCAGCTTGACGGGGATTTCCGGCATACCCGTCAGGAACTGAGATCGGTGTCGGACTTGACCGTCTTGTTCAGTACCAGCCAGTAAAGGCCAAGCTGACGTACGGCCTCGATGAACTGCTCGAAGTCCACCGGCTTGCGGATGTAGCTGTTGCAGCCGCGGTCGTAACTTGTCTCGATGTCGATCGTTTCGCCGGACGTGGTCAGCACCACGGTTGGGATTCGGCGGGTGCGCTCGTCGGAGCGAATGCGCCGCAGAACCTCCAGCCCGTCGATCTTGGGCAGCTTGAGGTCCAGCAGGATGACCTCCGGCTCCAGCGGTGGCCGACCGGCCTGCGACCCCTCGCCGAACAGGTAATCGAGTGCCTCCAGGCCGTCGCGAGCGACGATGACTTCATTGGCGACGTTGTTCTTCTGCAGCGCCCGCAACGCCAGGAATTCATCGTCGGGGTTGTCTTCGACCAACAGAATCTTCCTATCCACTACCTTCTCCCTCTTGGTTCGCTTCTGGCCAGAGCATTCCCCTGACCAAAACAGGGTAAATATATACCGAAAGTATGATGTCGGCCGTAGTATTAAGCGCGGATATGCTCGAGCGCAAGGTCGGTCAGCGCGGCAATCCAGTCTGGCCGTTCGTTGAGGCAGGGAATGTAGCGAAAATCGCGGCCGCCGGCGGCGAGAAAGGCGTCGCGGCACTCCATGCCGATCTCTTCCAGCGTTTCCAGGCAGTCGCATGGAAAGCCGGGGCAGATGACGTCGACGCACTTCACGCCGTCGCGCGCCAATTGTTCCAGCGTCGGCTGCGTGTAGGGTTGAAGCCACTCGGCGGCGCCGAAACGCGACTGGAAGGCGAGTTGCCATTCGTTCGGCGCCAGAGCGAGTTCGCGCGCCAGCAGCTCGGCGCTCCGCCGGCACTGACTTTCGTAGGGGTCGCCCTTATCGACGGCGCGTTTCGGGATGCCGTGGAAGCTCATCACCAGTTTCTCCGGCCGCTCCTGCCACAGTTGGTGGTCGCGCACGCTTTGCGCCAGCGCGCCGATGTAGCCCGGATGCTCGTGGTAGTCGTCGATCAGGACGAGTTCGGGTCCGTTGGGATGGCGCCGCTGCCAGGCTTCGACGGCATCTCGCGTGCTGGCCGTCGTGCTGCCGGAATATTGCGGATAGAGCGGCAGCACGATAATTCCGCTAACGCCGCTTTGCTGGAGATCGTCAAGGGCGCCGGCGACCGAAGGCTGGCCGTAGCGCATCGCCCAGGCGACCTTGATGCCCTCGACACCGCGATGCCCGAGCAGGCCTTTGACCAGCTTGGCTTGTCGCTCGGTATGCACCGCGAGCGGCGAGCCGTCGCGCGTCCAGATCTTGGCGTATTTCGCTGCCGACTTCGCCGGCCGCGTGCGCAGGATGATGCCGTGCAGGATCGGCCACCAGATGAGGCGCGGCAGGTCGACCACGCGCCGGTCGCCGAGGAATTCGGCGAGGTAGCGGCGCAGCGCCGGCGCCGTGGGCGCTTCCGGTGTGCCGAGGTTGACCAGCAGCAGGCCGANNACCTGGCCGTCGACTTCGTAGGGCGCGGCGACGACGCTGCACTCGTCGAGCGAGGCGATGCCGGATTCGCCGCCGATGAACACCTGGACGCCGTCGGCGTGGCTGGAGAGTTCGAGCAGCTGGACGATGCCGGTCTTCTGCTCGAACAGGTCGAACAGGCGCCGCAATCGGCCCATGTTGGAGGAGAGGTCCTCGACGCCGAGCAGGTTCTTTTCGCCGCTGATTACGTACTGGGCGGTGCTGTCGGTGACGGCCTCGCTGCCGGCGTCGACGGCAGCGCTCATCAGTTCGGCCATGTCGGCGCTGATCTTCCGCAGGTCGTCCTGCAAGCGGCGGCGGATCTGCTGGAAGTCGAGCCCGGCGAAGTGCTCGTTGAGCATGTTGGCGGCTTGCGTCAGTTCGCTTGGCGTGTAGGAACGCTGAGTGAACAGGATGCGGTTCTGCACATCGCCTTCGCTGGTGACGATGATGAGCAGGATGCGCGTATCGGACAGACTGAGGAATTCGATCTGGCGGATGCGCGGCAATTGGCGGCGCGGCGCGACGACCACGCCGGCGAAATGGGTCAATTCCGAAAGCAATTGCGAGGCATGGCCGATCACCCGCTGCGGCTGGTCCGGGTGAATGGCGTCGCGGATGTCGGAAATCTGCTGGTGCGCCAGCGGTTGTACGGTCAGCAGGCTGTCGACAAACAAGCGGTAGCCTTTGGGTGTCGGAATGCGGCCGGCGGAGGTGTGCGGGCTGGCGATGAAGCCCATTTCCTCCAGGTCAGACATGACGTTGCGGATGGTGGCCGGCGACAGTTCCAGCCCGGAAAAGCGCGAAAGCGTGCGCGAACCGACCGGTTGTCCTTCGACGATATACCGTTCGATCAGGGTCTTCAGCAGTGTCTGGGCGCGCCGGTCGAGCATGGGACGATTCTAGCGGGAAACAAGATATGGTTTAATCGAACTCATGTCTCCTCTCTTCCAGCGAAAAATTCGCACCGCCGGCCTGGTTGGCAAGTACCACAGCGCGGATGTCGTGGCTTCTCTGCCGCAACTGGCCTCGTTTCTCCGCGAACGTGGCGTGCGTGTCCTGATCGAGGAGGGCATCGCCGACTCGGTGGGTGCCGCCCGCGAGGAGGTTTCCAGCTACGAAACCATGGGGGCCGAGGCCGATGTGGTGATCGTTCTCGGTGGCGATGGCACCATGCTCTATGCCGCGCGTCGGCTGGCCGAGTTCGGTATGCCGCTGGTAGGCGTCAATCAGGGGCGGCTCGGTTTCATGACCGACATTGCCCGCGAGGAGATGCTGGCGGCCGCGACCGATCTGCTGGAAGGTCGTTTTACCGCCGAACCGCGCGTTTTGCTGGAAGGCGAGATCTGGCGCGATGGCGAACGGCTCTGCGGCAGCCTGGCCTTCAACGAGGTCGTGGTGAACAAGGGCGACCTCGGACGCATGATCGAGATGAGGGTTGAAGTCGATGGCGAGTTCCTTTATCTCCTGCGCGCGGACGGCATGATCGTCGCCACGCCGACCGGCTCGACAGCCTACGCGCTGTCCGCCAATGGCCCGATTCTCCACCCCATGGTGGCCGGAATTGCCGTGGTGCCCTTGTGCCCGCACGCGCTATCGAATCGGCCGATCACCATCGGCGACGACTGCCATGTGGATGTCACGCTGATTTCCACGCACGATGCCCGCGTTCACTTCGACGGCCTGGAGCGCTTCGATGTCCGCGCCGGCGACCGCTTGCGGATTGGCCGCTCGCCGCTTACCGTGACTCTGCTGCATCCGCCCGGATACAGCTACTACGCCATGCTGCGTAGCAAGCTGCATTGGAGCGAGACCCCGAAGCACTAGACCCAGAGTCATGCTGCGCCGACTGTTCATCCGCGATTTCGTCATTGTCGACCGGCTGGAACTTGAGTTCCAGGCCGGCTTCGGTGCGCTGACTGGCGAAACCGGCGCCGGCAAGTCCATTCTCGTCGATGCACTGTCGCTGGCGCTGGGCGAGCGTGCCGACGCGACGGTGCTGCGGCCCGGCGCCGAACGGGCGGAAATCGCTGCGGAATTCGATGTGGCCGCCGGCAGCGGCCTCGATACCTGGCTGCGCGCCAACGATTTCGATGCCGATGCGGTTCTGCTGCGGCGCGTGATCGATGCCGGCGGCCGCTCAAGGGCGACCATCAACGGTTCGCCAGCGACGCTGACGCAACTGCGCCAGGCCGGCGAGTTCCTCGCCGACATCCACGGCCAGCATGCCTACCACGCGCTGCTGCGCGCCGACGCGCAACGAGCGCTGCTCGACAGCCAGATCGGCGCCGTCGCACTGGCGGCGGAAGTCGCCGAGAAGTTTCGCGCTTGGCGCTACCTGCGCGATGCGCGCGAACGCGCCGAACTGGATGTTTCCGCCATGGCGCGCGAGAAGGAAATGCTCGACTGGCAGGTGAAGGAATTGCGCACGCTGGCCTTCGAGCCGGCGCGCTGGTCGGAGGACAACCAGGAACAGCGCCGGCTGGCCCACGCCGCCAGCCTGCTTGATGGCGCGACGGCGGCGCTAACGATCCTCGACGAAAGCGATACCGCCGTTTCGACGCAGCTCGACCAAGCGCTGGCGCAGTTGCGGCCGCTGACCGATTACGACGGGGCGCTGACAGAGCCGGCCGAACTGCTCGAAGCGGCGCGCATTCAGCTTGGCGAGGCGACGCATGCGCTGTCGCGCTACCGCGAGCGGCTGGAGCTGGAACCTGCGCGGCTGGCGGAACTGGAGGCGCGCATCGAAGCGGTGATGGGCGCGGCGCGCAAGCATCGCGTGACGCCCGACGAGTTGCCGGACGTTTTCGCCCGACTGGAATCGCGGTTGGAGGAATTGACGCTCGCGGCCGATCCGGCAGCGTTGGCGGAAAAGGAAAAGGCCGCGCATGCCGCCTATGCCAAAGTGGCACAACGCCTCTCCGTGAGCCGGAGGAAGGGCGCGGCCGAGTTGTCGGTGGCGGTGAGCGCGGGCATGCAGCAACTGGCCATGGCGGGCGGTCAGTTCGAAATCGCCCTCGACGCATTGCCCGAAGGCGCTGCGCATGGGCTGGAAGACGTGAGCTTCCTCGTGGCCGCCAACCCGGGGCAGCCGCTGCGGCCGTTGGCCAAAGTCGCTTCAGGCGGCGAGCTTTCGCGCATCGGCCTCGCCATTCAGGTCATCGCCAGTTGTGCCGGCGTGGCGCCAACGCTGACTTTCGACGAGGTGGATGTCGGCATTGGCGGCGGCGTGGCCGAGATCGTCGGCCAGATGCTGCGCCAGCTGGGTCGGGAGCGCCAAGTGCTGTGCGTCACCCATTTGCCGCAGGTCGCGGCACAAGCCGACTGGCAATGGTCGATTGCCAAGGACAGCGCCGACGGCCTGACCCGGAGCCGCGTGTGCGTGCTCGACACCGAAGGCCGCGTCGAGGAGGTCGCCCGCATGCTCGGTGGCGTCAAGATTACCGACACCACGCGCCGGCACGCGCGGGAAATGCTCGCCCAGGAATAACCGCTGCACGCTTCGCGTACCGCCACGACTGACTTTCAGCGGCTGGTCCGGTCCCGGCGGGTGCCTATGCTATAGTTTTCTTGCCGGCAAAATTGAGGCAGTCGCCTGTCGAGTTCCTCCGTTCCGGCCCATTCTTCCACCGCCCGCCCGTCGCCATGAAGCGTTTGCTTGTAGTGATTTTTTCGGCCTTGTTGATCGCCTGTTCGAGTAATCCGGAGGGCGGTACGTCATTGGTCTACCGGATCGATGTACGCCAGGGCAACATGGTGACGCAGGACATGGTCGCGCAGCTCAAGCCGGGCCTGACCAAGGACCAGGTGCGATTCATCCTCGGCACGCCGCTGGTGGCCGACATGTTTCACGCCGACCGCTGGGACTACCTTTACCGCTTCCGGCCTGGCCGCGACTATTCCGAAGTCGAACAGCGCCATTTGGTGGTGTTCTTCGAGCAGGGCAAACTATTGCGCGTCGGCGGTGACGTGAATACCAGCGATGCCGCCGCGCCGGCCAAACCCGCCAGCCGGGTGATCGAGATTGCTCCCGCCAGCGATGTTGCCAACTGATGATTCCACCATGAATACGATACATTTTGCCATTGCCGGTGCCAGCGGCCGCATGGGCCGGACGCTTATTGAAGCCGTGCAGGCTGCGCCGGGCGCCGAATTGGCGGCTGCTTTCGATATTGGTGACGACATCGAGGCGGCGCTGGGCAAGGCCGACTGCCTGATCGACTTCACGCGGCCCGAAGGCACCCTGAAGCACATGGAAATCTGCCGCAAGCGTGGCGTGCACATGGTGATCGGCACCACGGGCATGAACACGGAGCAGAAGCTCGCCATCCAGGATGCCTCGCGCGACATTCCGATCGTCTTCGCGCCGAACATGGCCGTCGGCGTCAATCTGGTCTTCAAACTGCTCGACACCGCCGCCCGCATCCTCAACGAGGGCTACGACATCGAAATCCTCGAGGCGCATCACCGCCACAAGGTCGATGCCCCTTCGGGAACCGCCCTGCGCATGGGCGAGGTGGTGGCGGCCGCGCTCGGCCGCGATCTCGCCGACTGCGCGGTTTACGGCCGGGAGGGGCTTACCGGCGAGCGGCCGGCGACCCAGATCGGTTTTTCCACAGTGCGTGGCGGGGATATCGTCGGGGATCACACGGTGTTCTTCATCGGCACGGGTGAGCGGGTCGAGATTACTCACAAGGCGTCGAGTCGCATGCATTTCGCGCAGGGCGCGCTGCGCGCCGCTCGCTTCCTGAACGGCAAGGCGCGCGGCCTGTTCGATATGCAGGATGTATTAGGTCTGAGGTGATAGACCGGCGCCGAGTTCGCTCGGCGTTGCCTGCTGCGCTGCCGCAAGGTACAATTGCAAAGTTTGTCAGGTCGGGCTAAGCATTACCGCGCCCGTCCTGTTCCCCGATGCCATGCCGACCCAGGAGCCCGACCGTGCCTCAGTTTCCGCCTGCCCTTCTAGCCCTTGCAGACGGAACCGTTTTCAGGGGGCAGGGCATAGGCGCCGCCGGCAGCAGTGTCGGCGAGGTGGTGTTCAACACCGCCATGACGGGCTACCAGGAAATCCTGACCGATCCGTCCTATACGCGGCAGATCGTCACCCTGACCTATCCGCACATCGGCAACGTCGGCATCAATCGCGAGGACTGCGAGGCGTCGCGCGTCTATGCCGCCGGCCTGGTGATCCGCGACCTGCCGCTGATCGCTTCCAATTTCCGCTCCGAACAGACGCTCGACACCTACCTGAAGGCCGAGAACGTCGTCGCCATCGCCGGCATCGATACGCGCAAACTGACTCGTATCCTGCGTGAGAAGGGTGCGCAGGCCGGCTGCCTCGTTACCGGCGACAAGCTGGATGCGGAAGCGGCCATTGCCCAGGCCCGTGCTTTCCCCGGCCTCGCCGGCATGGATCTGGCCAAGGTGGTGAGCGTCGACAAGCCTTATGCCTGGACCGAGGGCGAATGGAAGCTCGGCAAGGGCTATGTCGCCCAGGAAAATCCGGAATTCCACGTTGTCGCCTACGATTTTGGCGTCAAGCGCAACATCCTGCGCATGCTGGCCGAGCGCGGTTGCAAGCTGACCGTCGTACCCGCGCAAACATCCGCCAAAGACGTGCTGGCGCTGAATCCCGACGGTGTGTTCCTGTCCAATGGCCCGGGCGATCCCGAGCCCTGCGACTACGCCATCGCCGCGATTCGCGAATTCCTCGACGTCAAACTGCCGACCTTCGGCATCTGTCTCGGCCACCAGTTGATGGGCCTCGCGGCGGGCGGCAAGACGCTGAAGATGAAGTTCGGCCACCATGGCGCCAATCATCCGGTCAAGGACCTTGAGTCCGGCCATGTCATGATCACCAGCCAGAACCATGGCTTCGCGGTCGATCCGAAAACGCTGCCCGACAACGTCAAGGTAACGCACGTCTCCCTGTTCGATGGCAGCCTGCAAGGTTTGGCCTGGACCGACCGGCCGGCGCTTTGTTTCCAGGGCCATCCGGAAGCCAGCCCGGGGCCGCACGACGTCAGCTACCTTTTCGACCGTTTCATCAAGTCGATGGAAAAGAATGCCTAAGCGTACCGACATCCATAGCATCCTCATCATCGGCGCCGGCCCGATCATCATNNTATTCCGGCGCCCAGGCCTGCAAGGCCCTGCGCGACGAGGGTTACAAGGTCATCCTGGTCAACTCGAATCCGGCGACCATCATGACCGACCCGGGCATGGCCGATGTCACCTACATCGAGCCCATCACTTGGCAGGTGATCGAAAACATCATCGCCAAGGAGCGTCCCGACGCACTGCTGCCGACCATGGGTGGCCAGACGGCGCTGAACTGTGCGCTCGACCTCGCCAAGCACGGCGTGCTGGAAAAGTACGGCGTCGAGATGATCGGCGCCAGCAAGGAAGCCATCGACAAGGCCGAGGATCGCGAGAAGTTCAAGCAGGCCATGACCAAGATCGGCCTGGGTAGCGCGCGTTCGGCCATCGCCCACAGCATGGAGGAAGCGCAGCAGGTGCAAGCGGCGCTCGGCTTCCCGGCCATCATCCGGCCGTCCTTTACCATGGGCGGCAGCGGCGGCGGCATCGCCTACAACCAGGAAGAGTTCGTCGAGATCTGCAAGCGCGG
>PMIH01000132.1:0-192 GCA_003158255.1 Rhodocyclaceae bacterium | reverse complement strand
CCAGATCATGCGCGACGCCAGCATCGCGGTGCTGCGCGAGATCGGCGTCGATACCGGTGGCTCCAACGTCCAGTTCGCGATCAATCCTGAAGACGGCCGCATGACCGTCATCGAGATGAATCCGCGCGTTTCGCGTTCTTCCGCGCTGGCGTCGAAGGCGACCGGTTTTCCGATTGCCAAGATCGCCGCCAA
>PMIH01000209.1 GCA_003158255.1 Rhodocyclaceae bacterium | reverse complement strand
GTCTCAACGACCGCTTTGCCGCTTTTTGCTTTCATTTCCGTCTCCTTCGAATGGGATGCTCCCATCGGCCTTGTAACGTTTCTTCGCGTTGGGCCGATAGATCCAGATCACAATCACCAGGAAGACCAAGGGAACTCCCCAGTAGAGCCAGTATTCCGTCAGCATGGATACGGTTTGGTTCATTTTCTTCCCCCGAAACTTTGTGGAAATGTTTCCGAGTACATGGTGTCCGGATCAATGCCGAGGCCGGCAACGACTCAAACCTTCTTGGTCCATAGGCTGCACCAACCTTCGGGGCTGATCGGGCCATCGACCAGCTTGCAGGAACTCGACTCGGCGATGTAGTTCGTGCACAGACCGCATTTCTGTTCGCCCTTCGGTTGAGCCTGATACTGGACACTCGCCTGGGTCAGCTTCTTGGCCGTGGCCGGAGCGGCCGACTCAGTGCTAGTCGCCGGCGCGCCTGTAGATGTGCTCGCGGCTTTCTTGGTGTCACATCCTGAAAGGACGATCGGAAGCCACAAACCACACCCAACTGCCAATGCGCCGCGCAACACGATCCTGCGGGACGGGTTTTCCTGTTTCATCGTTCATTCTCCTTCGTCATGATGGTCACTGTGCGGTGGAGGATGCCATTGCGCCAGCTGCCGCGCTGTTCGCCAGCGAACATAGCCGCTCGAATTCTTCAGCGCACGCCGAACCTCTGTAGCCGCGCCCTCAATTCCGTAATCTCATCGATCAGATCCAGCGCAAGCGCGACACCGGGTGAATTGACTTCCAGGTCGCGGGTGAGCCACAGGGCCAACTGCGCGCGGCGCAGGGACTGCCCCGTGAAACGCCAGTTCCGCGGCGCATCGCCGATGGGCTCCAGTACGCCCTCGAAGACCCAGGTCATCACATACTCTTCGGAGGCGAAGCAGGCTTGACACAACTCGGCTAGCGTCAGAGGAATTTCCTCTTCGACAATCGGCCCCTGGACCAGCTCCAACTCTGCATTGCTCATGACGGATTACCCTCTAATGTTGGGGCGCGCATTGAACTCAAAGGCCTTGGCCATGGCGCGATAGGCTTCCTTCTCGCTTTCGCTGCCGGCCGGCGGCAGGGCAATCGCCAGTACGGCGTACAGATCGCCGGGTGGCTTGCCGGGGATACCCTTGCCTTTCAGACGCAACTGGCGTCCCGATGCCGAGCCCGCCGGCACCGTGAGTTGAACCGATCCTTCGGGAGTCGGTACGACCAGCGAGCAGCCGAGCGCCGCCTCCCAGGGCGCCAGCGGCAAGTCCAGCAGCACGTCGCGTCCGTCGACACGGAATTGTCGATGCGGATTGAAGCCGATCTCCAGGTACAGGTCACCCGCTGGGCCTTCGCCAAAACCCAGCTCTCCCTGCCCNNCCGCGGTAGGCGTCTTCCAGATCGATCAATACCTTGGCGTGATGATCCTGTCCCCTCGCATGCATACCTGAGCGTTGCGCGCCCGCCGAATTCCGTCCGAACAGCGCCTCGAAGAAATCGCTGTGATCCATGCCGTTGCCGGCGTCGCGCCCACTGAACTCGAAGCCGGCATCCCAGCCCGGCGGCGGCTGGAAGTCCTGGCCGGCCTTCCATTGGCTGCCGACCTGGTCGTAGGCAGCGCGTTTCTCCGGATCCTTCAAGACGGCATACGCCTCGCCGAGCTCCTTGAAACGTGCCTCGGCATCGGGATCCTTGCTCACGTCCGGGTGGTACTTGCGTGCCAGCTTGCGATAGGCGCGCTTGATGTCTTCCTGCGTCGCATCGCGCGCCACACCGAAGGTTTCGTAGTAGTCCTTGAATTTCACGAGCAGACTCCGCTCACGCCGCCACGCCAAACAACATGCCGACACCCGCTGTGAGCGCCATGGCAAGCGCACCCCAGAAGGTCACCCGCAGCGAAGCCCGGAGCATTGGAGCACCTCCGGCGCGGGCCGCCAACACGCCCAGCCCGGTGAGCACGATCAGCGACGTGCCGGCCACCATAGGGACCAGCAGCGACGCCGGAGCCACCACGGCCGCCAGAAGCGGCAAAGCGGCGCCAACGGAGAAGGTCAACGCCGAGGCCAACGCAGCCTGTATCGGGTTGGCTTTCAACATGACACTGATGCCGAGTTCGTCCCGGGCGTGGGCGCCCAACGCGTCGTGGGCCATCAACTGCTCGGCGACCTCTCTTGCGAGGGTCGGTGCGAGCCCGCGCTTGACATAGATCGCCGCGAGTTCCTTGTGTTCATTCTCGGGTTGCGCCTTGAGTTCGGCGCGCTCGCGCGTCAGATCGGCCTGCTCCGTGTCCTTTTGCGAACTGACCGACACGTACTCGCCGGCCGCCATCGACATCGCGCCAGCGACCAGTCCGGCAACCCCGGCGACCAACAACTCGCCCCGCGCGACATTGGCCGCGGCCACGCCGACCATAAGGCTCGCTGTCGAGACGATACCGTCATTGGCCCCCAGCACCGCCGCGCGCAACCAGCCAATGCGTTTGGTCCGATGCAATTCTCGATGCGTGGCGCGCATGGTGATCTGGCATCACCTGCCACGGTCCTGGCCTCGGCCGCCAGCGTCCTCGCGATCGTTCTCTCGGCCGCGCCCTTGCCCGGATTCCCGAGAGTTTTCTTGCCCTCGCTCCTGCGCCCCTGCTTCCGGGCCGCGCACCTTGGGTTCCGGCTGTTGACGCTGGACTGTCTCGCGCTGTTGCTGTTGCTGTTGCGGTTGTTGTTCGCGCTGGCGCTGGCCCGCGTCGCGCTGTTGCGGCTGCGGACTTTTCTGCTGAACCGGTGGCGCCAATTTCAGTTCGCCATCAGGCCTTGGTGTTGATTGAACGTGAGATGGAGTTGGCGCGCTCGGCTTGACTAGAGGTGGCTGGTTGGCACGCTGGAGTTCTTGCGGTGCTGCATCTCTCCCCTGTTGCGCGCCCTGCGTTCCTGCTCGAGGAGCCGAAGGCGCACTTTCTACGCGCTGCGCCTGATCGTGCTGTCGCACCGCCGCATCGCGTGGCTGATAAGAATAGTTCTTGTTTTGCAGCGCCCGCTGCTGATCTGCGCCGGGATAGCGGTCGCCCGCGTAGTTCCGCTGATAGACGGGCAGTGGCGCCGGTGCAGGAGCCGAGTTGCGGTTCCAGTGATCCCATCCACTTCGCCGTTGAGCCCAGTCATTGCCCCAATGCTCACCCCAGTGCGGAGGCGAATTTGACTGCCAGCCACGGAAGTACCCAGGTGGCTGCCGATAGTAGCGCACGGGTACTCGCAGAATGAACAGCGGCACATCCGCGCGGCCGATTAGCCCCCACGGCCCGTTGTACCAGGAACTCGCATACCAGTTGTCGTTCTGGTAGACCCAGTACATGCCATCGTAAAAGAAATAGTTGTAATTCAGTTGCGGCGCGTAATACACCGGATAACCCGGAACCGGTTCGAGTTCAGGGTACAGCGGCAGGTTGATGCCGATGCTCACGTCAGGTAGCCCGATGCCGATACTCACTTGAGCATTCGCCGAGGTCACCGAGAACAACAGCATCCAAAATACAAGTAGTTCTTTACGCATGGCCCGTCCTCCAGTTTGTCCGCTCAGGTTATCGAGCGTATCGGGGACAGTCTGTGCGACATCGCACATACAAGCGCGACGCCGGCGGTGAGATCCTTCACATGTATTGCGGTTCTTGGCGGAATCGGCGTCGCCGCGTCATCCCGAAGCGAGAATCTGGCTGATACACGGATCGCCCTATGTACGTCACCGCACAGCACCAGGATTGGTTTCAGCGTAAATGCTATTGCACGGATACACCTCTCTCACCTCTGGGCATCAGTCCAAGGAGCAGCAAACCATGAAAACCACGTTTATCTTTGGACTCGCGTTGATTGTCATCGGCGCCGCGGTTCTCGGCTATGACCATTACAGCTACACGACGACCGAGAACATCCTCCAAATCGGACCGATCACGGCCACTGCCGAGCGAACCCACACGGTATCGCTACCTCCCATCATCGGCTGGTTGCTGGTCGGCGGCGGCGCTTGCGTTATCGCCTACGCAGCCTGGTCAAAGAAGGACTGAAAGGAAAAGGTACATTCATGAATATCCACTTGGGTCTCACTCCCCTCGTATCGCTGATCGCAGGGATTCTGATTCTTGTCGCGCCTCGGCTGCTGAACTTCATCGTCGCCATATATTTGATCGTCATCGGCCTGATCGGACTCTTTGGTGCCGGTAACGCCCACCTATGACGAAAACAGCGCGTGGTTCGACACACTACGGGAACCGCTCTTAGCCGGGTAGAGCGGGCGTTGCCGACGGCTCGACCGGCGCGAGA
>PMIH01000148.1 GCA_003158255.1 Rhodocyclaceae bacterium | reverse complement strand
GCCGTGTTGTCGCTGCAATTGAACGACATGGATGAGGCGGAAACACAACTCAAGCGCCTGGTCGGCATGCAGCACAACGAAAGTGACAGTGCGCGGGTTTACCTGGGGCAGATCGCCGAGGAGCGCAAGCGGTTCGACGAGGCGCTGAAATGGTATGGGGAAGTCGGTACCGGTAGCCAATATGTGCCGGCGCGGATGCGCATGGCCCATGTATTCGTGCGTCAGGAGAAGCTTGACGAGGCCCGGCGGACGCTTCAGGAAACGACGGCGGCGAGTCCGTCCGAGCGCGCCCAACTGTTGATCGCCGAGTCGCAGTTGCTTCGGGACGCGGGGCGCAACGACGACGCCTATGCCGTACTCGTCGACGGTTTGGCCGCGCACCCAGATCAGCCGGAGTTGTTGTACGAAGCCGGGTTGTTGGCTGAGAGGGTCGGCAATTTCGAGGTCGGCGAGGCGGATCTGCGTCGGCTCATCAAGCTCAAGCCCGACTACGCGCACGCCTATAACGCCTTGGGTTACTCGCTGGCGGACCGCAACCAGCATCTCGACGAGGCCCAGCAGTTGATCGACAAGGCACTCGAGCTTGCGCCCGACGATCCCTTCATTCTCGATAGCAAAGGCTGGGTGCTGTTCCGGCGTGGCGACGCCATCGGCGCGGTCGATGTGCTGACGAAGGCCTTCAAGCTTCGGGCCGATCCGGAAATTGCCGCCCACCTGGGCGAAGTGCTCTGGACCCTGGGGCGGCAAGACGAGGCGCGCGTGACCTGGGGTGACGCGATGAAAGCCAGTCCCGGCAACGAGGTTCTGGTCGGGACGGTCAAGAAATTCACGCCCTGAAACGCGCCGGCGTTTTTCTTGCCGCCTTGCTGCTCGCGGCTTGCGCCCAACTTCCCTCGGGAGGCGCTGTTGGGCGCGTACCGCCCACGCTGACCCAGTTTGAACTGGACGGCCGCGTCGTGGTGCGCCAAAGTCAGTCGCGGCAGTACGCCAATATTTCCTGGCGGCATGACAGCGCCGGCGATGAAATCATGCTCACCACCCCGCTGGGCCAAGGGGTTGCCGAGTTGAGCCGCGACGCGCGCGGCGCTCGTCTGGTCACGGCGGATCGCAAAGAGTTTGTTGCGGCCGACTGGGAAGGACTGGCGGAACAGGTATTCGGCGCCCGTCTGCCGCTCGACGACCTGCCCGCATGGCTGACCGGCCATGCGCCCGCCGCGTCGTCGGGCTGGCGGGTGGAGTATCTCGAATACCAGAGCGAGGCTGAGGATGCGTTGCCGACGCTGCTCGAAGTGAAACGCGACGACATCGAATTGCGCCTGAAGATCAACGAATGGACGCTGGCGCGATGAACGGCTGGAACGCGGTCTGGCCGGCGCCGGCCAAGATCAACCTGTTCCTCCATGTCGTCGGTCGCCGCCCCGATGGTTATCACCTGTTGCAGACGGTGTTCCGCTTTCTCGATCATGGCGACGAACTGCGCTTTACGCCGCGGGACGATGATCTGATTGTTCTGGCCACGCCCTTGCCGGGCGTGCCGTCGGAATCGGACCTGACCGTACGCGCGGCGCACCTGCTTCGGGAAACAACGGGTGTCAGCGCCGGCGTGACGATCCACCTGACCAAGCGGCTGCCGCTGGGCGGCGGCCTCGGCGGTGGCAGCTCGGATGCCGCGACGACGTTGATGGCCCTCAACCGGCTCTGGAATTGCGGGGCGCCATCTGGCGACTTGCAGCGCCTCGGCCTGTCGCTGGGGGCGGACGTGCCGGTGTTCATCCATGGCCACAGCTGTTTTGCCGAAGGCGTTGGCGAGCGCTGCACCGATGTTGCCCTGCCGCCGGCCTGTTATCTCGTCACGGTCCCTGGGGTTGCTGTACCCACGGCCGAGATATTCCGGGCACCGGATCTGCGTCGCGATACGCCCGTAATCCCCCCGGCGGATTGGCGACCTGGCATGGGTGGCAACGATCTCGAACCGGTAGCCTGTCGACTCTACCCGGAAGTGGCGCGCCACCTCGACTGGCTGCGCTGCCGCGGTCCGGCCCGGATGAGCGGCTCGGGCGCCTGCTGCTTTGCCGAATTTGCTGACAAAGCCACGGCACAATCCGCCCTGGCGGCTCTGCCGGCGGGCATGTCCGGATTTGTCGCACGCGGACTGGATTCGCACCCGCTGCGGAATTGACATAGCGCCGCAAAAACAGGACAATGCGCGTCCTTTCAGCACCCCCTGATCCGGTGGTGTCGAGATTGGGGCTTCGCCAAGCTGGTTAAGGCACCGGATTTTGATTCCGGCATACCCAGGTTCGAATCCTGGAGCCCCAGCCAGAATTTCCCCCGGGCAGACGACGGTCTGCCCGTATCTTTTGTAACGGACGCGGCCATGGCTTACGACAGCATGATGGTTTTCACCGGCAACGCCAATCCCAAGTTGGCTGCCGATGTNNAGCGTCGAGCTGCTGGAGAACGTGCGCGGCAAGGATGTCTTCATCCTGCAACCGACTTGCGCGCCGACCAACGACAACCTGATGGAAGTGATCATCCTCGCCGACGCGCTGAAGCGCAGTTCGGCCGGACGCATCACCGCCGCCATTCCCTATTTCGGTTACGCGCGCCAGGACCGGCGCCCCCGTAGTGCGCGCGTGCCGATCGCCGCCAAGGTCATCGCCAACATGCTGCAAGCCGTCGGCGTCCAGCGCGTGCTGACCGTCGATCTGCACGCCGACCAGATCCAGGGCTTCTTCGACATCCCGGTCGACAACATCTACTCGACGCCAATCCTGCTTGGCGACATCTGGCGCCAGCGCCATGACGACCTGATGGTGGTGTCGCCCGACGTCGGCGGCGTGCTGCGCGCCCGCGCCGCCGCCAAGCTGCTCGAGGCCGACCTGGCGATCATCGACAAGCGCCGGCCGCGCGCCAACGTTTCCGAGGTGATGCACATCATCGGCGACGTCGAAGGCCGCAGTTGCGTGATCATGGACGATATCGTCGATACCGCCGGTACGCTGTGCAAGGCGGCCCAGGCGCTCAAGGAACACGGCGCCAAACGGGTGGTGGCCTATTCCACCCACCCGGTGCTGTCCGGCAGTGCCATTGCCCGCATCGAAGAGTCCGAATTGGATGAAGTCGTAGTGACGGACACCATTCCATTGCGCGAGGATGCCAAGGCGTGCAATCGTATCCGCGTTGTTCCGATTTCCGCGCTGCTGGCCGAGACCATGCTGCGCATCAGTAACGAAGAGTCCGTTTCCTCGCTTTTCGTCGAATAGCTTTTTAACCCACTGCCTGGTCGCGGGCAGTGTTCATTTGGAGTAAAACCATGTCAATCGAAGTCAAAGCTACCAAGCGCGAAGTACAGGGCACGGGTGCGAGCCGCCGCCTGCGTCGCGCCGGCCGCGTTCCCGGCATCATCTACGGCGGCGAAGCTCAGCCGCAATCCATCGAGTTCGATCACAACGAACTCTGGCAGCATCTGCGCAAGGAAGCCTTCTACTCGTCCGTGCTGAACCTGGCTATCGATGGCGCCCAACAGATGTGTCTGCTGCGCGATGTGCAGCGTCATCCGTTCCGCCAGCTGATCCTGCACGTCGATTTCCAGCGCATCGATGCGAGCCACGAGATTCACCAAAAAGTGCCGCTGCACTTCGTCAATGCCGACATCGCGCCGGGCGTCAAGCTCAGCGGCGGCATGGTCCAGCACGTCATGACGGACCTTGACGTCAAGTGCCTGCCGAAGGACCTGCCGTCGTTCATCGAGGTGGACCTCAAGGACCTGGAAGCCAACCACTCGCTGCACGTGACCCAGCTGCCGCTGCCGGCCGGCGTCGAAGCCGTTCTGCACAAGGGCGAAGATCCCGTGGTGGCCACCATCATCATCCGTGGCGCAGGCGCAGCGAGCGACGAGGTTGTCGAGGCTGCCGCGGTCGAGACCCAGATCACCACCGAGAAGAAGCCGGCCGAAAAGGCGCCCGAGAAAAAGTAATTGTCTTCGGCTCTCAAACTGGTCGTCGGCCTCGGTAACCCCGGGGCCGAATACGCTGAAACCCGGCACAANNTCCGCGACGCCGGCGTCTGGCTGCTGATGCCGGCGACGTTCATGAACGATTCGGGACGTGCGGTGCTAGCGCTGGCCCACTTCTACCGCATTCTGCCAAATGAAATCCTGGTCGTGCATGACGAACTCGACCTGCCGCCCGGCCGCGCGCAGTTGCGCCTCGGCGGTGGCCTCGGGGGTCACAACGGCCTGAAGAGCCTGGCCGCGCATCTGGGCACGCAGGATTTCTGGCGCCTGCGCATCGGCATCGGTCACCCCGGCGACCGCAACGAAGTGGTGAATTACGTGCTCAAGCCGCCGCGTAAGGAAGAGCGCGAGGAAATCGACGCCACGCTCGATCGGGCCTTGCTGGCCTGGCCGCAGCTGGCGAACGCCGATTTCAATGCGGCCACGCAGAAGATCAATACCAGGCCGGCGGCACCAAAGAAGGAGATCCCATGAGTTTGAAATGCGGCATCGTCGGCCTGCCTAACGTCGGCAAATCCACCCTGTTNNCCCTTCTGCACCATCGAGCCGAACGTCGGCATCGTTGAGGTGCCGGATCCGCGGCTCGAAGCGCTGGCCGCCATCGTCAAGCCGCAGCGCATGCAGCATGCCATCGTCGAGTTCGTCGATATCGCCGGCCTGGTGGCGGGCGCATCGAAGGGCGAGGGTCTGGGCAACCAGTTCCTGGCCAACATCCGCGAGACGGACGCCATCGTCCATGTCGTGCGCTGCTTCGCCGACGACAACGTCATTCACGTTGCCGGCAAGGTCGATCCGCTTTCCGACATTGAGGTCATCGACACCGAACTCGCACTGGCGGACCTTTCGTCCGTCGAAAAGGCGTTGGCGCGCTATACCAAGCAGGCGAAGTCAGGCGGCGACAAGGAAGCGAAACTGCTGGTCGACGTGTTTGAAAAGTGCCGCGTCCAACTCGACCAGGCCAAGCCCGTGCGCGCGCTCGATCTGTCCAAAGAGGAGTGGGCCAACCTGCGCCCCTTCTTCTTGCTCACCGCCAAGCCGGTCCTCTACGTCGCCAACGTCAAGGACAACGGCTTCGAGAACAATCCGCATCTCGACACCGTGCGCGCGCATGCCGCGACCGAAGGCGCCGAAGTGGTGGCGCTGTGCGCCGCCATCGAAGCGGAAATCGCCGATCTGGCGGACGACGAGAAGCTGATGTTCCTGGCCGACATGGGGCTGGAAGAACCGGGCCTGAATCGCCTGATCCGCACCGGCTACCACTTGCTTGGCTTGCAGACCTACTTCACCGCCGGCGTCAAGGAAGTGCGCGCCTGGACTATCCACCAGGGCGATACCGCGCCGCAGGCGGCAGGCGTGATCCACACTGACTTCGAGCGCGGCTTCATCCGCGCCCAGACCATCGCCTTCGATGATTTCATCGCTTTCAAGGGTGAGTCGGGTG
This sequence comes from Rhodocyclaceae bacterium, assembly GCA_003158255.1. Lineage (GTDB taxonomy): Bacteria > Pseudomonadota > Gammaproteobacteria > Burkholderiales > Rhodocyclaceae > Fen-999. The sequence goes on along the minus strand of PMIH01000148.1, from coordinate 2,981 downwards.
CCAAGGAAGCCGGCAAGATGCGCGCGGAAGGCAAGGAATACGTCGTCAAGGATGGCGACGTGCTGAACTTCCTGTTCAACGTCTAGGCCAGCACGGGCGGTTTTCCGCTGAAAGTCGGTCGTCGCGGTACGCCGAGCTGGGCCTGCAGATGCCATAGTCCCGATGCGACCAATCGTTATCGGTCGCCGGCATCTAATACTTTAGATAAATTGATTGAAAAATGTGTTTCAGACGCTTGAAAATTTTGGTGATTCGGTACACGATTCTGGCTGACATCCGCATACTTGTCTCGCCGACGGTCGCGGGTATCTCGTTTTCGGAAATGGGACAGTGCAGAATTGATGGATGCCGTAGGCTTCGATTCACTAACGAGTTTTCTCGACCGCCGGGGCTGCCTGCGTGCCACCGTGCGTTTGGTGGAACAGTGTCGGCGCGAAGGGCGCCCGTTGTCGGCCCTCTGGCTCGACCTGGATCGCTTCAGGCAGGTCAATGAATCCTTCGGCCACCTGGGCGGCGATGCGGTTATCGCGAAGATCGCCGCCAGGCTCGGCACCGCGCTGGCCGGGCGCGCCGAAGTCTCGCGCATGGCCGGCGACGAGTTCGTGTTTCTGATTCCCGGTTGCGACCGCAAACATGCCGAGGAGATCGCGTCCGATCTGCTGCGCGCGGTTGCCGAGCCGATCGAAGTCGGCAGCATCCGCATTCATCCTTCCGGCAGTGTTGGCGTTGCTGTGCTCGACGAGCAGGAGGACCCGCTGTCGTTCATCGAGCGCGCCGATCATGCGATGATCGAAGCCAAACGGCTCGGTGGCGGTCGCCACGTCGTTTCCGGCGACGAGCAGGTGCCGGGGCGGGTTGGTGTATTGCTGGCCCGCGAGGAACTGGCCATCGAGAGCCAGATTCACGCGGCCCTCGACTGCGGCGGCTTGACGCTGCATTACCAGCCCATCATTGGCCTGGACGGCCGCATTGAAGCGGCCGAAGCCCTGATGCGCTGCCATATTCACGGCGAGTCGTTGCCGCCCGCCAAGATCATCCCCGTCGCCGAGAAAACCGGGCTGATCGTACGGCTCGGTGAATGGAGCATGGTGACGGCTGCCCAGCATGCGCGGCGCTTGCGCGACCAGGGGTTTCCCACCAAGCTGGCGGTCAATGTCTCGCGCGCACAGCTGACTGCGCCGCGTTTCGTCGAGGCGCTCTACGCGGCCATCTACTATGCCGACGTGGCGCCGGAATTGCTGGAGCTTGAACTGACCGAATCGCTGTTCATGGATATTTCCGACGTCGTGCAATCCAACTTGGCGGCGGCGCGCGAAGCCGGCGTGGCGCTGGCGATCGACGATTTCGGCACCGGCTATTCCTGCCTTGCCAACCTGAAAGATATTCCTGCCACCAAGCTCAAGCTCGACCGCGCTTTCGTTCGTGTGCTGCCCGAAGACCGGCGTGCGCTGGCGGTGGTGCGGGCGATGACCCAACTTGGCCGCGAACTGGGCATGACGATCGTCGCCGAAGGTGTCGAGACGCAGGCGCAGCACCAGGCACTCGTCGATGTCGGTGTCGATGCCGTGCAGGGCTTCCTTCACGCCCGGCCGATGGATGGCGAGGCGCTACTCGGCTGGCTGCGGGGCCGACAATGACACAGCCGTCCACGGCGGGTGGTTCGGGCATTGCGCCACCCACGATGGAACAGACGCTCGAGATCTCGCTGCGCGACATCGGCATTCCGCCGCGGCCGGTCATACTCGAACACGTCGCTGCCGAGATGCGCCGGCCGGAGCCGGATTTTCGTCACCTCGTCGATGTCATCAGCGCCGACGTGGCACTGGCGGCGGGACTGCTGAGGACGGCGAATTCTCCCTACTTCGGCTTCGAAACCCGCGCCAAAACGGTGATGCAGGCGCTGCTGATGCTCGGCCTGGAGGCTGCCAGCCGGGCCATTGCCGGCCTGGTCCTGCGCCGCGTCTTTCCGCCCCTGCCGGCGATAGAACGATTCTGGGACGGCTCGGCACGGGTCGCGCGCACCTCCGGCTGGCTGGTGCGCAAGCTTGGCGTGCGCGACAACGTGCGCGCCGACGATGCCTACACCTACGGCCTGTTTCGGGACTGCGGCATACCGATCCTGATGAGGAAGTTTCCCGGCTACACAGATGTCCTGAGGCTCGCCAACACCGATCCCGAGCGACCATTTACGGCCGTCGAGCAAACCCGTTGCCCGACCAACCACGCGCTCGTCGGCAGTCTGATGTCGCACAGCTGGCTGCTGCCGGACGAACTCAGCGACGCCATCCGCCATCATCACGATGCGGTGACGTTGGCTTCGGTTCCGCAGGGAATCGCGTCGGCCAGCGCGCGCCTGGCGGCGCTCTCGCAACTGGCCGAATACCTGGTGCAACGGGCGACCGGCATGAGCCTGACGCTGGAATGGGACAAACTGTCTGGCGTCTGCCAGGACATTCTCGCCATCGACGGTACGGTGATCGAGTCCCTCGCGGCGGAAGCCCCGGCAGTCGTCGCCGATATCCTCGGCTGAACGGTCCTTACTCGCCGCCCTCGGCAGCGATTTCCGCCCGCACCTTGTCCATGTCCAGGCCNNTCGCGGAATACCATGAGCGTCGGAATCGAACGGATGTTGAAGGCGGCGGCGAGTTCCTGCTGCTCTTCCGTATTGACCTTGGCAAACACGATTTCGGCGTGCTGCTCCGAGGCTGCCTCGAAAGTGGGCGCGAACGACCGGCAGGGTGCGCACCATGAAGCCCAGAAGTCGATGATGAGAATGCTGTTGTTGGCGACGACTTCCTTGAAATTGTCGGTGGTCAGTTCGACGGTGGCCATGGCGAGTTCTCTACGAGTTTATTAGGGAGCGCTGATGCTACCTGTTTCAATCGCGGCTCGCCATTAGTCATGCCAATGGGCCAAGCAGAATATGTCGGCCGTTTCGCCCCCAGTCCCACGGGGCCGTTGCATTTCGGTTCGCTGGTGGC
>PMIH01000030.1 GCA_003158255.1 Rhodocyclaceae bacterium | reverse complement strand
GCCGATGAAGTTGTCATACTTGGCTTTGAATTGCATCTTGGCGCCGGCGGCGCCGGGTGCGGCGTAGATCATGTCTTGTCTCCTTGATTTTGGTATGGGAATGACGAAAGCCACGTGGGCCCGATCCGGTATCGCAGGGAGCGTGCCAAGCCGCAATGCATTGATGGACAAGCGAAAGTCAGTCGTGGTGGCACGCCGTGCGACGTGCCATCGCGGGACAGATGTCGCAAAATGGCACAGGTAGCCGCTGGTTTCGGCCGTGGCGCTTGTGGAACCGGGAGAACTGCTTAAACTGAGCCACTGACAGCTTCCCGTAAGAGGAAGCCTGCACGATAGCAACAGGAGGAGACACATGACCCCGATACCGAGGGATGCGGGTGCGGCGTTACGCTTTGCCCGCCATCAGTTGCTGGAGCATGGCGAACTGCCGCCCGGCTTTGCGCAAGATACGGTTGCCCGTTCGTGGCAGCGCTGCTTCAGCGCCGGCTTGGCACCCGTCGGCCGTCTGCCCGAAGTGCCCCATCTTTCCGCCGGCCAACTCGCCCGCGCCGCCGACCAGCAGCGCGAGTTCATCGCCCATGCGCGGCCGGTGATGGAATACCTCCACGCCCAGACGCGCGATTCCGGCAGCATGGTCATCCTCGCCGACGATCGCGGCGTGCTGCTGCAAGCACTCGGCGACACCGATTTCCTCGGCCGCGCCGAACGCGTCGCCCTGATGCCCGGCGCCTCGTGGAACGAGCGTTATCGCGGCACCAATGCCATCGGCACCGCGCTGGCGGAAAGCTCGTCCGTCACCATTCATGCCGGCGAACATTATCTTGAGCGCAACGGTTTTCTCACCTGCGCCGCCGCGCCGGTGACAGCGCCGAATGGCCGCTTGCTCGGTGTGCTCGACATTTCCGGCGACCAGCGCGGTCGTCACCCGCACACCTTCGGCCTCGTGCAGGCGGCGGCGCAGATGATCGAGAACCGCCTCTTTGACAGCAGCTACGGCACGGGCTTGCGCTTGCGCTTTCATGCGCTCGCCGAGGGCATCGGCACCGTCGCCGAAGGCATCGTCGCGCTCTCGGAAGACGGCTGGATCATCGGCGCCAATCGCACCGGTCTGGCGCTGCTCGGCCTGTGCAACGCGGACATCGGCACCACGCCCGTGTCCCGCCTGCTCGACCTCAGCCTGCAATCCCTCTTCGAATGGGGCCGCCGTTCGCCCGCACAGCCGATGCTAGTCAACGGGCAGGGTGGTCGCCGCTTCTTCGTGCGTGTCGAACTCGGCCGTCGGCCGGTGCCGAGCGCCGCGATCAAGGCGAAACCGCGCGATGCGCTGGCAGCAATTGACACCGGTGACGAGCGCTTCGCGGCTGCGATCGACCGCGCGCGCAAGGTATTGGGCAAGACCATTCCGCTACTGTTGCAAGGCGAGTCGGGCGTCGGCAAGGAAGTCTTCGCGCGTGCCGTGCACGACGCCGGCCCGCGTGCCGACGCGCCCTTCGTCGCCGTCAATTGCGCTGCACTGCCCGAGAACCTGATCGAGTCCGAACTGTTCGGCTACGTCCCCGGCGCCTTCACCGGCGCGCGTCGCGAGGGCAACCCCGGCCGCATCCGCGAAGCGCACGGCGGCACCTTGTTCCTGGACGAAATCGGCGACATGCCGCTGGCCCTGCAAGCCCGACTGCTGCGCGTCTTGCAGGAAAAGCAGGTGACGCCGCTCGGCGCCGGCAAGTCCATTCCTGTCGACTTCACACTGGTCTGCGCCACGCACCGCAACCTCAAGGCCGATATGGGAAACGGCCGCTTCCGCGCCGACCTCTACTACCGCATCAACGGCATGGCGCTGGCGCTGCCGGCCTTGCGCGAGCGCAGCGATTTCACCATGCTGGTCACGCGCCTGCTCGACGAAACGACCGATCGCCGCCACGTTACCCTGGATGCGTCACTGGCGGCCGCGCTTGGCGCCTATTCGTGGCCGGGAAACATTCGTCAGCTCGCCAACGCGCTGCGCACCGCCTGCGCGCTGCTCGACGACAGCGAAACGCTGATCGGCTGGCAACATTTGCCCGACGACTTGAAAGAAGAACTGAGCGGGCCCGCGTTGAAGCCATTCGAAGCCGACGTGCCCGACAACCTGCGGGCGATGTCCGACGCCGCCATCCACCGCGCGGTCGGCAGCACCGCCGGCAACATGTCGGAAGCCGCGCGCCGCCTCGGCGTCAGCCGCAGCACGCTCTACAGACGCTTGCGGCGTACCACCATGGCTGACAACGCGCCTGCGCAAGCAGGCACTTAGCCGGCCTTAGTCCGCCGCATCCGGCCGCAGGTCGGCCAGTACCTCGCGGAACTGCACCAAGGCCGCCTCCAGGTCCTCGACAATTTCCTGCGCGATGATCTCGGGCGCCGGCAGGTTGTCCGAATCGGCCAAGGCATCGTCCTTGAGCCAGAAGATGTCGAGGCTCGCCTTGTCGCGCGCCACCAGTTCGTCGTAATCGTAGGCGCGCCAGCGGCCGTCTGGATTCTCGATGCTCCACGTCGCCGCGCGCTGCTGGCGATTCGCCGGGTTGTAGAGACGCACGAATTCCATCAGATCATCGACCTTCAGCGGATTGGTCTTAAGCGTGAAGTGCTGGTTGGTGCGCAGATCGTAGATCCACAGCTTTTTCGTCCATGGTGTTTCCGAGGCCGGCTTCTTGTCGAAGAAGATTACATTCGCCTTGACGCCCTGAGCGTAGAACAAGCCCGTAGGCAGGCGTAGCAGTGTATGCACCTCGCACTCGTGCAGCAGCTTCCGGCGGATCGTCTCGCCCGCGCCGCCTTCGAACAGCACGTTGTCCGGCACCACTACTGCCGCGCGGCCGTGGATGTCGAGCAGCGTCTTGATGTGCTGCACGAAGTTGAGTTGTTTGTTCGATGTCGTCGCCCAGAAGTCGTCGCGTTCGATGATCTCCTTTTCCGTCGTCGTCTTGCCATCCTCGCCGACGATAACCGTGCTGCTCTTCTTGCCGAACGGTGGATTCGCCAGCACCACCTGGTAGCGTTCGCCCGGGTCGGCGGCCAGCGCATCGGTCACCTTCACCGGTACGCTTTCCTCGGAGCCGATGCCATGCAGCATCAGGTTCATCGTGCACACCCGCGCCGTCGCCTGCACCAGTTCCCAGCCCATGAAGGCATCGTTCTTGAGGCGGCGCAACTCGGTGCGCTCCAGGTGCGGGTTCTCGTGCGTGATGTAGTGATGCGCCGCCAGCAGAAAGCCGCCCGTGCCGCATGCCGGGTCGCAGATTCGCTCGCCCGGTTTGGGCGCAACGCAAGTCACCATCGCCTGAATCAAGGCTCGCGGCGTGAAGTACTGGCCCGCGCCGCTCTTGGTGTCCTGTGCGTTCTTCTCCAGCAATCCTTCGTAGGCGTCGCCCTTTACATCCACATTCAGCGACGACCAGTTCTCGGCATCGATCAGGTCGGCGATCACTCGGGTCAGCTTGGCCGGGTCCTGGAACTTGTTCTGGGCCTTGCCGAAAATCAGCCCCAGCGTGCCCTTCTGCTTGCCGAGTTCGTCGAGCGCGTGGCGGTAGTGGTCGAACAGCGCATCGCCGCTCTTCGCCAGCAAGGTCGGCCAGGCGTAGGCAGCCGGGATCAGGCTCTTCTGGTTGTGTGGCGGCCGCGTGCGCTCATCCGCCATCTTCAGGAAGAGCAGGTAAGTGAGCTGCTCGACATAGTCGCCGTACGACATGCCGTCGTCGCGCAGCACGTTGCAGTAGTTCCAGAGTTTCTGGACGAGGATGGAGGCGTTCATAAGGAAGGCGGGGTATCGAGGCGCGCCGCAACGGCTCGGCAGGCCGAAATCAGATCGGCAACGAGGCGCTCGTCGACGTTGAGATCGCCTTCATATTCGCCGAGGTTGCGGACGTCGTGGCACTTGGCAAGCACGCGCCAGACTTCGGGACCGAGCCCAAGGGTATGCGGCAGCAGTTGGAACACGATGTAGCGGTTCGTCGAACGGTAGCCATGCCGGCGCAGCGCGGCGAGACAAAATGCATGGGCGGCGTTGTAGGCCAGGTCGAAGCGACCTTCGAGCGAAAGCCCTTCGTTCGCCGCATCCTTGAGCCGTGCCAGGCCGGAGCGGCATAGGCCGGCGAACTCCTTCGCGTCCGGCGGTTCCGCCTTCAGCGGCTTGCCGAAACCGGTGAGGTTCTCAAACGGCGAGGTCATGTTCGCCGCCGATCAGCCAAAGCTTGGGTTGGGCCAGCACGCGCGTGACGAAGGAATTGTCGTTGGCAATGCGTTTCGCCAGTTCCTTGCGGGTCATCAGCGTTGGATTCACCGGCCGGCCAAGGCGGGTGCCAACGTCCTCCAGCACCGCGAAGACGTCCGCATAGGTCAGCTTGTCGCTGATCAACATCAGGTCGATGTCGCTTGCCGCCGTGTCCTGCCGCTTCGCGACTGAACCGTACACAAAGGCGGCCGTGATCTTCTTCGCCAGGGAGCCCAAGGCTTCGCGCAGCGGCTCAGCAAGGCCGACCGTCTTTTGCGCGATACCACACAGTTCGGCATAGATCGGCGCATCCGGATTGGCCTGGTAATGCTTCTGGTTGCCCACCGGACGCACCGTTACCAGACCGCTCTGCGCCAACCGCGCCAGTTCGCGCTGCACCGCGCCCGAGCCAGCGCCGGTAAGCCCAATCAGTTCCGTCGCGTAGAAGCTACGCTCCGGCTGACCGAAGACCAGGCCGAGCACACGCTGCTGCGTGCCGGAGAACAGCGCGTCGGCGAGGCTTGTGTGGGTGGAGGGTGCTTTGGTGTTCGTGCCCATTTTGGGAATGTTAATGCCCATATTGGGCATAGTCAATCAGAGCAGACAAGCAAACTGCTCGACATAGTCGCCATACGACATGCCGTCGTCGCGCAGCACGTTGCAGTAGTTCCAGAGTTTCTGGACGAGGGTGGAGGCGTTCATGGTTCAGTTGAGTTCCGCCAGTTGGCGCAATTTGTCTTCGAGATCGGGGAGCCGCCCCTGGCTTGCGGAGTCTCCCGGAAGGTGGCCGGGCAGGGCATCGATGAAAGCCGGCACGGCTAGCAGTGCGCGGAACTGGTCGCGAAGGTAGCTTTTCAGTTGTGCTTCGGCCAGTCGGCATTCGGCGGTGAGTTCGTCACGGCCATCGATGACCGAAATCAGATCGCCAAGGTCATGGCTGAACAGATAGTCCCTGCCGCCGCGATCAGCAAACGCTTCGAATTTGGTAGCGAGAAATACGGGCGCCGTTACCAGGCGAATCGGGGTGCCGCTCGGCAAGTTTGTTGTCTGCGCCGTTGCCAGGGCATGCGGATACCAGAGGCCGGCGACTGCGCCGCCGACAAACACCATTTCCTCGCGCAGGCGCTCGCCAAGCCGCTCCGCCACCAACTCCATCATCGCGACGTTGGGGTCGTTCGGATTCACGCGGCCAATCGCTCCTGCAACAAATCGAGAGCAATGGCCCGTTCGCGCGGACTGCCGCCGCGCACGGCATCGAAAAGCGCCAGCAGTTCATACAACGCTGGATTGCGCATCGCAGCCTCGGGCACCGTTGGATACAGCGGATAAAACGCCGCCCCGCGTACCGGGCCGTTCTTGTGCGGCCACACCGGCGGTGGTTCATTCGGCTGGACGATCTTCTCCTTGAGTGGCGGCGCGGCGTAACCCGTCGGCAGGCCCCGCGTCACTTCGCCGCGCGTTGCCGGAAACGAATAGCGGGCACCGTGCTGCACATACAGCCAGAGGGCGTCCCGCACCACCGCTGCCTTGCCCGCCTTGTCCTTGCGCGCCAGTTGCGCCAGGGTGGCGCGCTCCAGCCCGGCGTGGACCTCCGAGGCCGTGAGCACGAGTTCGCTGCCGAGTGCCGCATAGGTTGGCGGTGTCTGGCGTTCCAGGGACAAGCGCAGCAACACCACCAGATCCTGGGGACGAAGAACAAGCTGTGGATTTGACTTGGATCGATACATGGCTGCACCGTATTCGCTATTTGCAAATGGCGAATATAAGTAAATAGTCCTGTAAAAGCAATATCATGTGGTTGAAATGCTGAATTCTCGAATAGCGAATACCGACGCCGGATCAGCCTGAAGTCATGTTGCCGCCGGAGCGGACAAAGGCGAGCAGTGGTTCGTAGTCTCGGGCGTCGGCTGCGCGTAGTGCGGCCAAGTAGCGTTGTCGTATGTCACCGTCGGCGATCAGGTTCCCGGCACCCCAGTCGAAGCGAGGCCTGCCGTGTTGAACAAGCAACAGATCGGCGGCTGTGCGCGATAGGCGGCCATTGCCATTGGCGAATGGATGAATCGACACCAGCCGATGGCTGAAGCGGGCGGCGATCTCGTCAAGCGGATAGCTCTCGAATTCGAGTTGCGTCTTCACGTCCTCGCACAAATTCCGCAAGTCCGGCTGAATGCGCAGCGGGTCCACACCGATATTCTTTTCGGTGGTGCGAAATTTCCCGGCCCAGCGCCAGGTGTTGCCGAACAACCGCTTATGCAAGCGGCAGATGAATGCGCTATCGAGCAGATCGGGGTGACGGCGGCCGAAAGCCCAATGCTCGCCTTCGATGACATTCACCATCTCCCACTCGTTCAACTGGCCATGGTTGGCGATGTGCGCCGGAATCAACCCGGCTGCCTCGTCCGGGTCGAGCGGCGTGGCACCAGACGGATAGTCGAGATTCAACGCCACAGCTTGCGGGGACTTCCATCCAGCAGCATGTCGGCCAGCAGTTTGCGCTGCCGTTCACGTTCCTCGGCTGTTACTCCCTGGGCTTCGAGTTTCATCGAGTGATCCGCAGGCTGAATCATTTTCTCCGCGAGCGCCAAAGCACGTTGCTCGCGCACGGCATCCACCGACCCGGCCTCGGGCACCAGCGCATAAACCATGCGGCATCCCATCGCCCGCGCCAGCTTGTCCAGGCTCTCCAGCGTAATGCGGCGATCCACCTCGGCGCGCTCGAAGTCCTGCACCGACTGCCGGCTGATCCCGGCACGGGCACCCAGTTGGCCCTGGGTCATTCCAAGCGCTTCACGAATCGCGCGCAGCCAACCGCGACGCGGTACGGCGGCGGCCTCCGGCGCCGGGTAAGTACGTAGCGCATCAGCGAGTTGAAGGCGCTTCAAACGGGTATTGGTATCGGTCATGGCGGCATTGTATGCAGGTCATGTCCTGCAATAGTGGATAAGTATGCTGGCTATAACCGGCTATTGTCAACATGAATGCCGGCTTTAGCCGGCTTACAAATCGATTGCCATCCACCGCTTTCCCGATCAGTGGCTGATCATCAGCCTGATCTACCCGCCTAAGCAGCGGCCTTTGCAGAAATCTCAGGGATCGCTGTTCTAGCCGTCAGATGCACCACGGCCGGCCCGCCGGCGCGAGCGGCGGCGCGGGCCACCATGCTGCGGTGGCAATAGTTGAAATCAGCCTCGAAGCACACCAGGCAAGCTGAGGTCGTACGGGCGATCTTTGCCACCTCCGTCACGGCGGCGGCTTGCTGCGCCAAATAGCCCATGATCTTGCGCGTATAGGTCGACCAGTTGCCATCCGCGCGATACGCGTCGCGTATCGGCTTCGGGCACCCCAAGGCAGGCATATGCGCGTAAGCGATGCCGGCACCGTGCAGCGCCTCGGCGAACGCCCGTTTTGAGAAGCCCTTCTTCCGCGACAAGGGCAGTTCGCGCACGTCGATGATCGTGCGGACGCCGATCTCCTTGAGGCGAGCAATGAAGGCCTCCAGCGTTAAGCCCTCATATCCGAAGGTGTAAAGCGATGTTGTCTTAGTCATGGGGCGATTTAGTTCAACCAACCAGCCTGTTCCAACCGGTTCCACGCTGCCGCAACATGCTCCGGTGTCATCAAGGATTTCTTCCGATCATTCCACGCGCGCACAGCGGCAATCGCCTGCTCCTTCGTCGCTGCGCCTTCGTGTTTGGCAACCCAGTGCACGGTCGCGAGCAACTCCATGCCATAGGGCGACTGGAAGCCCTCAATCAAGTCGCCTACGCGCAGCACTCGCTCCGCCATGGCCTCATGGCCGTGCGCTTCGACGAACGTTTCAGCCTCAGCCAGGGCATCCGCAACGGGCTCGATCTCGACATCTGCAACGCCGTCACCAAGGCCACGGATGGAATGCCCTTCCATCCGATTGAGGACATGACGCAAAGTATCGGAGTAAGGCCCGTACGCATGCTTCTCGAACGGCAGATTGAGTGCTTCTCCGGCTTCCTGGAGGAAATCGGCAAGCTCCTGCAGCTCATGCTCAGACAGACCATAACCGAGCGCGCAGTATGCATTGGCGGTACGGAGAATGGCCGCGTCGAGAGGCGTCATGGCACGAGCGCTCCCGTCTTTGCATCGATCACATCCACGTCCACCCACCCGGTCCCTCGCAACGGCAGGAAGGCGGCGGCATCCGATGAAATCAAGCGCAACCCGGCCACGCTCGCCGTCGCTGCAATCCACACGTCATTGTGCTGAATCGCCAGGCCGGTGGCCTTAGCGTGTGAGTACAACTTCGCCCATTGTTGATGAACTTCCGGTCGCGAGATCGGCAGGACCAGCAGTTCGTCGATGATGTCCTTGAGCAACTGCCGGCGCTTGTCTCCTCACTTTTCGGCGAATGCCAGCAACTCGGCCACCGTGACTTCGCTGATCGCCGGACGAAATGGTGAGTCCCGCAAACCGAACTGCCGATCCAAGGCTTCCGCCACAGTGCTGTTCTCGCGCGTCCAAAGCAGCACGATATTGGTATCCAGCAGATACGGAAGCGTTGTAGCCATCCTCTCGTCAGCTCATGGACTCGATGGCAGCATCGAATTCCTCTTCCGTTTCCTCCGCCGGAATGCGCCCGAAAATTCGCGCGTAAACGGACTTCTCGCCGGGTCGCAAGTGGGCTGCACGCTGTACGTCTTGCGCCAATACCCCAGAGGGAATTACCCGGAAGAAATCATCCCGCGCAGCCGCCGCGGCAATCGCCGACGCATCCACGCGCAGCAGGCCACCTGAAGGACGAAAGATCGCGTTGCCTTCAATCACCACGTCCCGGTTCAGGTGATCCCGGAGCGCCACGACATCGGCATCTCCATCCCACAGAGCGGTAACGACATTGCCGTTGCCTAGGTCCAGCTTGAGTATGCCCTGGCTGACTCCCAGCACATCCAGCCGGCCGGCGATACGAACGCGCCGGGACGGCGGGGTCGCCGAGTACATCGCCTTGGCGGACTCGACAACTGAAGCGTCGAGTTGTCCGGGCCGAGGTAGCGCCACGTCCGGCAGGGCAATTCGGTCCAGATGACCGCGTCCAAACATGCGCCGGTAGCGGGCCAGGCGATGCAATAGGCCGCTGTCGAAACGATTGCTGTCGGCACACCGGGCCGCCACGTCGCTCAAAGCAGCACCGAGCAATTCGAAAGCCGTTTGTTCCGGTTGCGGACCATCTTCCCAAAGGCCCTGCTGCCGGTAGAGGTCGGCCGCCGCCTCGCCGAACGACGGTACCTCGAAGTGAAGCAAGGTGGCCGTATCGCCATCGGCAGAATGGCCGATGTACCGAACATCGGCCGCCAGTCGTAACGATGCCGGCACGCGGCCGCGCGCCCGGCTTGAATGCAGGAATCCCATGCGCACGGAATCCTGCAAGGTGTCGTGCAAGTGGGCCAGCACCGGCCCGATCAGCTCCGGACGCGGTTTGGCACCAAGCCCTTCGTTCGCCTCAAGGCGAAATGAACGTTCAAAGGTTTTCACGGCAGTCTCCAAGTGAAGCCGGCAGGAGCGCCGGTGGAACGGAATTGCGAGAGTGTACCGGTTTCAGTCCGCCGGGGTAAATGCCTTGCCGAGAATCGCCTGCCGCAACCCCTTTGCCCGCTTGAGGTTGGCCTCTACCTCGGCCTCGGTTTCGCGGGCGATCGAGAGCAGGCGGTCGACTTCGGCGACAATGCGGTGTTGTTCGGCGAGTGGCGGCACAGGCAATGGAAGTTCGGCGACCGACTGGGTATTGAAATGGACGAGCGCGACGCCGACCTTTCCGGCTGCAATGCGAGACTCAACAACGGAGTTCAGGTAGTACGCGCCGAAAGCCGGCAACACGCCCTGCGGCCCCTTCACGATAACCAGGTCTGAACAGTTGGCTTCCGGAAGCGATTCGGGAATGACGCAGGAAACCCCAACGCTGCCGGACCGGACCACAACGATGTCGCCTGGATGTAGGGCTGACTTTCCCAGTCGTTGGTGAAACTCAGCAGAAATGAACTTGAGCCCTTCTGCATCGTAACGATTCGGACGGACGTTCTGCGATCGCAAGAACGGTATTCCGCAATCAACGTACTCATCTTTCATTGGGCCAACATGGCCTACCGTGACGCGCGCCGCTGCGGTGGCAAGGTTTGACCACACCCACCCCTCCGGCAACTCCGGCAGGTCGGTGGTATCCGGCGCGGTGGGTTCCTTGTACTTGCCCTTGCCTTGCCACTGGCTGCGGCGGGTTTCGAGGATGCGGTGCAGGAGTTGGGCACCGGATTCGTGGTTGCGGCCTTCGCGGCGGCCGAGGTCGGCTTCGGTGGGGACGAGCCGTCCCGTCACGGCTGACTTTAGGACGGCGGCCTTGTAGCGCTTGAGGTTGGCCTTGACGCGCTGGAGGCCGGCGACGGCTTCGTCGAGGCGGGAGAACTGCTTTTCGATTTCGGCGACGATGCGGTGTTGATCTTCCAACGGCGCAAGCGGAAAAGGGGCCTGTTGAAATTTGCCCTTGTTTACGATGGGAATCGTCGTTGCCGATGACTGCCCATGCAGCCATCGCTTCAGAGTCTGGGCGTAGTAGAAGCCAAACTCAGGCAACACCTCATTCCTGAAAACGATGGCGTTGATCTGCTGGTTCAGTGAAACCGGCACGCGCGCGATGCCGGTCTTTCCAAGATTGCCAATACAGGACACGAGTACGGCGCCCGCAGGAACTTTGCGGGCTACTTCCGCGCCGGCGTGTGACAGCATTTGGGGCGCGGTCTGAATCGGCCTGTCAATAAGCTCAGTCGGTTTCACGAATGGAATGTCGTTGCCATAGTAGTGAAGCTCTTTAGTGGGCGGCGTGTTTCCGGTGACGACTGTACCAACGTCTGCCAACGTAACGAACTTCCAGGCCTGCGAAGCTGTCACGCCACCAACTCCCGATTCAACACCTCAATCACCTTTGGCAGTTCCTCGCCGAAAAGCTGATGCACGCGGCCCAGTCCGCCTTCCTTGTTGAAGGGCGCGTATTCGAAGTCGTCGAGGTTGATGCCGAGGTTGGCGGCGATGTGGTCGCGGATCATTTCTAGCCAGTGTTGTTGTTCGGGGGTGAAGTGGCCGCCCTGCTGCGCGAGCCAGGCCTTGAAGTTGCTGGCGACGCGCTCGGGGTAGGGCACGAGTTCGTTTTCCTGGTGCATGGCGAAGCGCACGAGGCTGACGAGGTCGGTGAGGATACGCCGGGTGCTACTCCCTTTTCACCTTGCTCTTGTCCAGCGCCGCGTAGGCCTGCCAGAGCGCGGATTCGTCGAACAGGTGCGGCGGGGCGTGCAGGGTGTCGGCCAGGGCCTTGATGTCCTCGAAGCGGAGCGGCGCCTTCACCGGGCGGTTGTAGAGGATTTGCAGGGCGGTGATTTCGTCCTTGTGTTGGGCGATGAAGGCTTCGAAGGTCTGCACCAGGCTCTTGGCGCGTTCGGTGGCGGCGGCGCTGAAGCCGGCTTCGATGAGATTGTCTTGCGTGACGATGTCGATGATCTGGTCGGCCTTCTGCCGCAGTTGCAGCAGGAGGTTGCGCAGGGCCGGGTCGGCGAGCGGCCGAGTTGCCGCAATGAGCGCCTGCTGGAGCGCATCGGCATCCGGTGCGTTTGCGCGCAGGGCATTGACGATGCCGCGGGCGAGGCTCTTGAGGTCGTGGCCGCCACTGGCTTCGACGACCTTGGCCTTGTCGGCGTCGGTGATGTCGCGCTCCAGGCGGGCGAGGCGCGCGGCCACGGATGAAAGCACTTCGGGTTCGACGTTGCCCAGCGCCACGGCTTGCAGGAGCTTGTCGAAGGGCACGGCCTTCTTCTGGTCCATGGGCCGGCTGTCGGTCTTGTCGCGCTCGCAGACGCCGACAGCATCGACGATGACGAAGTGGTCTTTGACCACGTGCTCGCCGGGATTGACGGCGCGCAGATCGGCGCGGGGGATAACGCGCACGCCGCGGCCCTTCATCTGCTCGAAGAAGCTGCGGCTCTTCACCGAGCGCAGGAAGACGACGATCTCGACCGGCTTGATGTCGGTGCCGGTGGCGACCATGTCCACCGTGACGGCGATGCGCGGGTAGTAGCTGCTGCGGAAGGCGCGGATCAGGTTCTCCGGCGTGTCGCCGGTGCTGCGGTAGGTGATCTTCTGGGCGAACTCGTTGCCGCGGCCGAACTCCTCGCGGATGATCTGGACGATGGCTTCGGCGTGGTTGTCGTCCTTGGCGAAGACCAGGGTCTTCGGCAGTTCCGTGCGCTGGGGAAACATCTCGGCCTGCCAGCGGTCGCGGATGGTGCGCACGACGGTGCGGATCTGGTCGGGCGTCTGCACGCTGCGGTCGAGCTCGGCGGGGTCGTAGTCGAAATCCTCGTCGAGCTGCCAGTCGCTCCTTTTGCGTGTGTCACGGTCCAGCATCTGCACCCAGTAGCCGGCCTCGACCGTAGCGCCGGCCTCGGTGACTTCGGTGCGGATGCGATAGACATCGTAATTGACGTTCACGCCGTCGGCCACGGCCTGCTCGTGGCCGTATTCCATCACCAGGTTCTGGTTGAAGAAGCCGAAGGTCTGCTTGTTGGGTGTGGCGGTGAGGCCGATCAGGTGCGCGTCGAAGTACTCCAGCACCTGGCGCCAGAGCTTGTAGATGGAGCGGTGGGCTTCGTCGGTGACGATGATGTCGAAGCTCTCGATGGGGATGGCCGGGTTGTACTCGATGGGTGGCGCATCTTTGAACAACGCCTCGCTGCCTTCGGTGGAGCGCTCGTCGTCCTCTTCGGGCAGCTCGCTGCCGCGCAGCATGGAGTACATGCGCTGGATGGTGCAGATGACGACGCGGGCGCTCTTGTCCAGATTGTTACTCGTGAGGTGCTGGACGATGTATTCCTCGCCGAACTTGAAGTTGTTGTAGGGCGAGACGTACTGGTCGAATTCCTTCTTGGTCTGGCGGCCGAGGTTGCCGCGATCGACCAGAAACAGCACGCGCCGCGCCCCGGCGAACTTGATCAGGCGGTAGATGAAGCTGATGGCGGTGAAGGTCTTGCCGCTGCCCGTGGCCATCTGGATCAGGGCGCGCGGCTTGTTGGCTTCGATGCTGGCTTCGAGGTTCTTGACGGCCGTGATCTGTGCGGGTCAGAGGCCGTCTTCGATCAGGGGCGGTAGGCTGCGGACACGTGAAAGGAACGTGGACGGCGGTTCCGCGACGCCGCCAGCAGTGCCGGAAAGGTCGTAGCGCAGCCAGTCGGCCAGCAGCTCGGGGCGGTGAAAGGCGAAGGTCGGACGGGCGCGCGGCTCGGGGTCGAGGCCGTTGGTGAAGTGGGTCTCGATGCCGGTGGATTCGTAGAGGAAAGGCAGCGGCCGGCGCCAGGCGGGCAGACTGGCGGGTAATCCAACGGCGTACCGCGACGACTGACTTTCGACGCCGATCAGCGTGGTGCCGGCTTTCTTGGCCTCGATGACCCCGGCGGCTTTGCCGTCGATGTAGAGGAGATAGTCGGCGAAACCAAAGCCGGAATCGAGCGGGAACTCGCGTAGCGCAACGCCGCGTGCAGCGTGGATGTTCGCGTCGGCGAGGTCGGAAACGCGCCAGCCTGCTGAAGTCAGCAGCCTGTCGATTTCCTCCCGTGCTTGTTGTTCCGGCTGCGCCATGATTCCGATGCCGTTTGAGTGGGCGGAATCATCGCACAGAATGCCGCATCAGGCCGAGTTCGTGAGTTCCTCGGCCATGCAGCCGATGGGCACGCCGAGCGACTTGTCGGGGCCGGTTTCGAAGCGCACGAGGTAGATGGCCTGCTGCGGTTGGTCTGCGACGTGGCCGACGTTGACGACGACACCGCGCGTGCCGGTCGCCGCGAGCAGCGCGTTCGGTTCGACGTCCGGAATCAGGCTGGCGCCGTCCTCGGCCAGGTCGTCGTTGAAGAGGTCGGTGGCCGCGAAGACCATCTCGCCCATGTCGAATTTATCCATTGTGCGACTCCTGACAAAGCGCTGCGTTACAACATTCTTCGGCGTACCACCATGGCTGACTTTTCGAAGCCGAGGCGATCGTAGAAGGCCAGCGCGGGTGCGTTATCTTGGTCGGCCAGTAGCGTGACACGCGCCATGCCCTGGGCCTTGGCCCAGTCGCAGACGTGCTCGACCAGCTGGCGCCCCAGGCCGCCGCCGCGCGCGGCGCGGCTCACGATGACGTCCTCGAGCAGCAACACCGGCGCACCCTGCGCCGTACTCACGGTAATCAAAGCATTCGCCATGCCAACAACGCGGCCGTCGACGCGCAGCACGAAGAGGTGGCCGAGCTGAGGTGTGTCGAGGATCAGCTTCAGCCCGCGCATTTGCTTCTCTCGCTCAGGCTTGAAGTCCGATTCCAAGGCGAAGAGTTCATAGAGCAGGTCGGCCATGGCGGGCAGGTCTGCTTCGGTGGCGAAAGTTATGTTCGTGTTCATCCGATTAGTGCGACGGCTTTGATTTGTGCGAAGACTTTGGCGCCCGGACTGAGATCGAGGCCGCGGGCCGAGCGGTGGGTGAGGCGTGCCACCACGGCTGACTTTCCGACCCGCAGCTTGACCAGCGCCAGCGCGGGATGCGCGTCGTCGGCGATCTCGATCACTTCGGCGGGCAGGGTGTTGAGGATACTGGAGTCGTGCTGCGGTTCCAGCGCGATGCTGACGTCGCGGGCGAGGATGCGCACGCGCACGTGATGGCCGAGCGCATGGCCGGAGTCGCGCACCCACACCGAGCCGCCGTCGAATTCCACGCGCGCCAGATGCCAGTTCTCGTCGCGCTCGGCGATGCGGCCGTCGAGCACCACGCCGGTGTCTTCGCCGAGTTTGATCGGCAGGTCGATGCGCGCCAGCGTTTCGGTCAGCGGGCCTTGCGCGACGGCGCGACCGGCGTCCATGACGACGATGTGATCAGCGAGCCGCGCCACTTCGTCGGGCGCATGGCTCACGTAGAGCACCGGGATTTCCAGTTCGTCGTGCAGTCGTTCGAGGTAGGGCAGGATCTCGTTCTTGCGCGCGAGGTCGAGCGCGGCGAGGGGTTCATCCATCAGCAAGAGGCGCGGACTGGTGAGCAGGGCGCGGGCGATGGCGACGCGCTGCCGTTCGCCGCCGGAAAGATGGCCGGGCAGGCGGTCGAGCAGGTGATCGATGCCGAGCAGTTCGATGGCCTGATCCATCGCCACGCGCCGATCCGCCGCGGCGACGCGCTTCATGCCGTATTCGAGATTACGCCGCGCGCTCATGTGCGGGAACAGGCTGGCTTCCTGAAACACGTAGCCGAGCGGCCGCTGGTGCACGGGCATGAAGTAATTGGCGTCCTGCCACGACTGACTTTCTATTTTCAGCGAGCCGCTGGCGCGCTCCAGGCCGGCGATGCAGCGCAAGAGCGTGGTCTTGCCGGAGCCGGATTGACCGAAGATCGCGGTGACGCCGTGGCCGGGAATGGCGAGATCGACGTCGAGCGAGAAGCCGGGGTAGTCGAGCTTGAAGCGTGCCTCGATGCTCACGATTGCTTCCCCGAGCGATTCAGTGTGTAGAGCGACAGCAGCACGACGAAGGAGAAGACCAGCAGGATGCCCGAGAGTAGGTGCGCGTTGCCGTACTCCATCGCTTCGACGTGGTTGTAGATCGCCATCGAGACGACCTGCGTCTTGCCGGGAATGTTGCCACCGATCATCAGCACCACGCCGAATTCGCCGACGGTGTGTGCAAAGCCGAGTATGGCCGCGGTGAGGAAGCCCGGCTTGGCCAGCGGTATGACCACGGTGAAGAAGGTGTCGAGCGGCGAGGCCCGCAGCGTTGCCGCGGCTTCCAGCGGGCGCTCGCCAATCGCCTCGAAGGCGTTCTGCAAGGGCTGCACGACGAAGGGCATCGAGTAGATCACCGAGGCGACGACGAGGCCGGGGAAGGTAAAGGGGAGCAGGCCGAGGCCGAGGCTTTGCGTCAGCGCGCCCAGCGGGCCGTTCGGTCCCATCAGCACCAGCAGGTAGAAGCCGAGCACGGCCGGCGGCAGCACCAACGGCAGCGAGACGACGGCGCCAATCGGCCCCTTCCAACGTGACGGTGTGCGCGCCAACCACCACGCGATCGGCGTGCCGATGAGTAACAGCAGGATCGTCACCAGCCCCGCCAACTCGATGGTCAGGCGGACGGCGGTGAGGTCGGCGGCCTCAATCATTCTTCAGGAGCAAAGCACTTCGCGTAGTCGATGCAGACGCCGCACGACGGCGCGGGGCAGACATAGATACCGTCGCGTGCGCAGTACTGGCGGTAGATGAATTTCTTCCACTTCATGTCGCCGGTGTTGAGCGCGGCGAGTGCCGGAAAGCCGGTTTCCATGAGCAGCGAGAGTTCCGTGCGGTTGGCGAGCCCGAGGTCTTGCCACAGGTGATCGCGCCCGGCGCAGCCGTAGGCGACGATGCGCGCCAGCCAGATTTCGGAATCGCGCAGCCCGGCGCGGTAGTCGAGCAGCAGGTGCTCAATGTCGTCGAGTTCGGGGATGTCTTCGTGGTTGCCTTCGAGCAGGATCAGTTGCGGGCCGGGAAAGTAGCGCTTCCAGAAGTCGATGAATCGCTCCTCGCCGAGCCCGAGCGCATGCGGCAGCACGCCCTCGCCGAGCGAGCGGCCGACCACTATGCTGGCGAACACAGGTCGCGCCGGATCGGCGAGCGCATCCGCCTCGCCGGGGCGGGCGAGGAGGTCGGTCATCCGTTGTTCGCGGTTCTTCATGGCATCGGAGCGAAAACGACCTGGACATCGCGCGGTGGCGCGGCGTATGGAGCGGAGGTTACCAGCAGATCGGCGCCGGCCTGTACGTAGGCGGCAGCGTTGCCGGCATTGATGCCGCCGGCGGCAGCTAACAGAACGCCGGGAGAGTCAGTCGTGGCGGTACGCCACTCGGCTACCTGTTCGGGAGAAAACTTTTCCAATTGCAGCACATCGGCGCCGGCGGTAGCCCAGACGCGCGCCTCCGCGACACTGCCGACTTCGACAACGATCTTTTTCTCGGGTTGCCGCTGCCGCAGCCGGGCGATGGTTTCGCCGGGCGTTTCCCGAAGGAAGAGTCGGTGCTCGGCAAAAAGCAATAGCGTTTCCGAGAGCCCGAGGCGATGCATCGTCGCGCCGCCGGCGCGAACTGCCTTGGCCGAAAGCGCCTTGGTGCCCGGCGCATTCTTGCGCGTACAGGCGACGGGCACGTTGCCCGCTGCGGTGACGATGGCCGCCGTGGCTGTTGCAATGCCGCTCGCCCATTCGACCAGGATCTGCGTCGCCTTCCACGCCACATGCAGCGAGGCAACGGACCCACTGGCGCGCAAGAGCAAGGTACCGGCGGCCACAACGGCGCCGGACGGCGTGACGAGTTCGGCGGAGGCGCCGGCCAGTTCAAACATGCGGACGGCTTCCTCGGTACACGCCACGGTCATCGCTTGCCGGGCGCGGAATTCGATGCGGCCGGCGCATTGGCCGATGGCGAGCGACTCCGTCGTCAGGTCGCCATTGGGCACATCATCGCGCAGCAGGCAGTAGAGGTCGTGATCGGGGAGGGCGAGCATCATGGTGCGATCTTCGTGGCGCAAAGTTAACAAGGAAATGGCTGCTAACGATAGCAGTCATTTCCATGCCCGCGCTGGATCAGAGCTCGTAGCCGTAGGACTTGATTACGGCCTTGGCCTTATCGCCCTTCAGGTACTTCATCAGGGCTTCGGCAGCCGGCTTGCCCTTGCCCTTTTCGAGGATCACGGCGTCCTGGCGAATTTGCGTGTAGTACTTGGCGGGGACGATCCAGGCCGAGCCTTCGATCTTGCCGTCCTTCAACACCTGCGAGAGCGCGACGAAGCCGACCAGCGCATTGCCGCTACTGACGAATTGATAGGTCTGGCCAATGTTCTCGGCGGTAACGACCTTCGGCTGCAACGCGTCGTAGACACCCAGCGTCTTCATGGTTTCTACTGCCGCCGCGCCATAGGGGGCGAGTTTCGGATTCGCCAGCGCGATATGGTCGAAGCCGCCCTTCTTCAGTACGTCACCCTCGGGATCGACGATGGCCTCCTTCGCCGACCATAGCACCAGCTTGCCAATGGCATAGGTGAACTGGGTTCCGGCAACCGCGGCGTTCTCGCCCACGAGCTTGGTGGGCGTCTCGTCGTCGGCCGCCAGCAGGATTTCGAATGGCGCACCGTTCTTGATCTGCGCGTAGAACTTGCCCGTCGCGCCGAACGAGGCGACGATCTTGTGGCCGGTGTCCTTTTCGAAGTCCGGCGCAATTTTCTGGATCGGCGCGGTGAAGTTGGCGGCGACGGCGACCTGGACTTCATCGGCCAGTGCAACGGACGAGGAGAATGCGAGGGCGAATATGGCGATGAGACGGTTGGATTTCATGGCGAGCTCCTGAGGGGAAGGTTATTCGATGACGGCCAGGAAGACGCTGGAAGCCTTGAAGACGGCACAGGCCGTGCTGCCGACTTTCAGTTCCAGTTTCTCCAGGCTCTCGTGGGTGATGACTGCGGTGACGATGTGTCGGCCACCGGGGAGCGTGATCGAAACCTCGGTATTGACCGGCCCCTCGTGGATGTTGCTCACCTTGCCGCAATAGCGGTTGCGGGCGGAGGTGCGTGCGTTGGCATCGAGCATGAGCAGAATGGACGACGATTTCACGAATGCGGTGACTTCCCGGCCGATCTTGAGCCCCAGATTCTCGGCCGATTCGCGCGTGATGATGGCGGTCAGGTCCAGGTTGTCATCCAGTTGGATGCGAACCTCACAATCGACCACGCTTTGCTTGATTTCGATAATCGGGCCGGCGAACTGGTTGCGGGCACTGGACTTCATGGACATTCTCCTGAGGAACCGGCGGAAATCCACCACATCGCTCCCGGCTACTTCGTCCATGCGCTCGGACAATCGGGTGACGGCATCTTGGTACTCCTGTTCGAGTGCGCGATAGAAGCCGATCAGGCGGTGGCCGTACTGGGTGAGCTCGGTGCCGCCGCCGTGCTTGCCGCCCGTGGTGCGGACCACCAGTGGTTCGGGCGCCAGGTTGTTCATCGCGTCGATGGCATCCCAGGCCGCCTTGTAGGAGAGCGGCACGGCCTTGGCTGCCTGCGAAATCGAACCATGCTCGGCGATCGCTTCGAGCAGCTTGATGCGCGTGTCGCCAAGGAAGGCACCCATGGCCGTATCGACGGTGAGCTTGCCTTGGAGTTGAGGGGGGCGCTTGGTGGGCATGGTGATCCTCTAGCAAGAACTGAACCGCTATTCTATGCTGGGATAACGGTCCTGTTCGTAGGCCGTAATTTGGCAGTTTCCGGATCGTTGTTGTTGCAAGTGCGGAACGGTATTCCCCAGAATGGGGCTACGTTGCACCGATATAGTGCAACAAATATAGCGAAATCAACCAACAAGAAGGAGCAATACCATGGCAATCAGCGCCCGCAACGTCTTTCGCGGCAAAGTCTCGGCCCTGCATGAAGGCCCCATCAACGCCGAAGTGGAAATCACGACGGCGAGCGGCGACAAGATCGTGGCGATGGTCACCGACACCAGCATCAAGTCCCTCGGCATTGCGACCGGGAAGGAAGCCGTTGCGATCATCAAGGCGCCTTGGGTGGTGCTGATGACGGGCAAGGCGGAATACCGCTTCTCCGCCCGCAACCAGCTTCAAGGCAAGGTGGTCAAGATCAATCGCGGGCCGGTGAATTCCCAGGTAACGCTGACCCTTTCTGGCGGCAGTTCGCTGGGCGCAGTTGTGACCAACGACGCCGTCGATGAACTGGGCCTGAAGGTCGGTGCCGAAGCCACGGCCATGTTCAAGGCCAGCAACGTCCTCCTGGGCGTGCCGGCGTAAGTTGCACCTTTGGGACGGGCGCGATCAGAACTGCGGCGTGATGCCGTATTCTTCGTAGATCGCGTCCTTCGCCTGCAGGAATTCCTCTCGCGTGAATTCGTAGCCGTTTTCCTTCAGGAAGGCCCAGTTGCGGGCCTCGTCGTCACAGTCATTGACGGCGCGGCGAAAGGTTTCGTCGCTACGCATGTGCTTGATGTAGGCAACTGCGGACTCGACAGACATGGCACGTTTCCTCAAGTGTTGAATGTGCCGAGCAAGCGGGCGCGCAGCTTGGCTCCGGCGAGGTTGATGATGGTGACCAGCGCCAGCACGACCAGGATCAGCGCCAGTGCCTCGCGGTACTCGAAGAGATGGAATGCCGTAACGAGCTCCAGGCCCAGGCCGCCGGCGCCGATCACGCCCAGCGTGGTGGCGGCGCGAACGTTGTGTTCCCAGCGATAGAGCGTGACATCGAGCAGTCGCGGCAGGATCTGCGGCCAGACGCTGAAACGAAGTACGCCGATGGCGGAAACGCCTTGGCTGCGCAGCGCGGCACCCGGTGCTGGATCGACGTGTTCAAGAATCTCCGCGCAGAACTTCCCCAGCATGCCCGTCGAATGGCAGGCGAGGGCGAGGATGCCAGGCAGCGGGCCGAAACCGACGGCGGCGACAAACAGGATGCCCCAGACGAGTCCCGGAATCGACCGCAGAGTGTTCAGCAACATGAGCACCGGTGTGCGTATCGAAGCCGGGCCGACGCCTCGCGCCGCCAGGGCGCCCAAGGGCAAAGCGAGGAGCGCGCCCAGCACCGTGCCGACAGTGCTCATGGTCAGCGTGTCGAGTAGCGGCACGCCCCAGCTTTGCCAGCGGGAGAAGTCGGGGGGCAGCGAGTCGCCCAATAGCGTCAGGATCGTCGGCAGCGCATCGGCATAGCGCTGCGTATCAAGCACGCCGCCGTAGACAAAAGCGGTGCCGACGACAATCGCGGAAATGATCAGCACGAGGGCGCGCCGCCAGGCGCGGCGCTCGCCCTCGTCGAGGACGGCGGCCAGTTCGGCCTGGTGGTTGGCAGCTAGTGCGGCGCTCATTTCACGATCTCGACCGAGTCCGGCCGATCCTTGGTAATGGCGCCGATCCAGCCGCGCACGCGATCAACATCGGAATCGACGCAAGGAATGAAGGCCTCGGCGCGGAAGACCTTAAGCGCCTCGGAATCGTTGACGGTGATGAAGGCCTTGCGGATCTCTTCCTTGAAGGCCGGGTCGATCCCCTGGCGGAAGGTCCACATGTATTCGGGAATGGCCGGCGACTCGGCGAGGATGCGCACGGCCTTGGCGTCGATCTTGCCTTCCTTGAGCAGGCGGTTGTAGATCGGCATGGAAAGACCGCCGGCGGCGACCTTGTGGTTGGCCACGGCCAGCGCGACGGCGTCGTGGGCGCCGAGCACGCGCAGCGTGTAGTCGCGTCCGGACACCAGACCGGCTTCGACCAGCATGTAGCGCGGCACCCAGGTGCCGGAGGTGGAAGCGGGATCGCCATAAGCGACTTCCTTGCCCTTCAGGTCGGCGAGCGTCTTCGCGGGGCTGTCCGCAGGCACGATGACCACGGCCTGGAAGGTCGGGCCGACGATGTCGTGCGAAGGCCTGGCGAACGGTTCCAGCTTGGCGTGCTTGCTTTGCAGGATGTAGGTGACCGGGCCGAGGTAGGCAATGTCGAGGTGGCCGAAGCGCAATGCTTCGCCGGTGGCGGCATAGTTGGCGCCGACCACGAGTTCGACGGGCAGCCCCAGGCGCTTTTCGAGATAGGCGCGCAACGGTTCGTTGAGGCGCATCACGGTGGGTGCGGACTCGCCGGGCAGCAGACCGACGACCAGCTTGTTCGGACGCTCGGCCGCCATGGCGACGAAGGTGGCGAGCGCCAGGAGGAAGAACAGGAAATAGATGCGAACTGTTTGGCTACTCATGACAGTGCTCCTCTCGGAATGGTCTTGAAAACGGTTTCCTGGCAACAGCGGTCGAACTGACGGGGCGTGCCATCGAAAGCGATGCGGCCCTCCGCCAGGGCGATGACCTTGTCGGCGAGCGATAGCGCGGTTTCCATCTGGTGCATGACCAGAATCACCGTGGCGCCGCTGCGGGCCACCATGTCGCGCAAGGTGTTGCCCAATTGGCGTATCAACGCCGGGTCGACCGAGGCGAACGGCTCGTCGCCGAGCAGCAGGCGCGGCTGGCGCACCAGCGCGCGGGCCACGCCGACCCGTTGCCGTTCGCCACCCGAGAGTTGGCTTGTGCGCGCCGTGGCCCGGTGCAGCAGCCCGACTTCGTCGAGCGCCTGGGCGGCGCGCAGGCGCATCGGTCGCGACCAAGGCAGCGGCGACAGCGGATGGCGCTGATCGGCCAGGCCCAGCAGAACATTGTCCATGGCCGGCAGGCGGTCAATCAGGGCATGCTCCTGGAATACCGTTGCTGTTTGCCGACGAAAGCCGCGCAGCGTTTCGCCGGAATCGAGCATGCCGACGCCGTCGATGGTGATGGCGCCGCTGCTTGGCCGCAGCAGTCCGTTCAGGGTCGCGAGCAGCGTCGTTTTGCCGACGCCGGAGGGGCCGACCACCGCAGTGATGCCGCCGCTGGGAATGTCCGCCGAAATGTCGTGCAGCACTTCATGCGCGCCGCGCTGGACGGAGACATGATCGATATGGATCATGATGCGTTCCGTTTCAGGCGGCCAGCACGGCCAACGGTGTTTCGTCGTCGGCCATCGTGTCGATGTCCTGGCCAGGCACCTGCATGCTGTTGGGCGCCACGTAGCCGAGCGCCTTGCGCAGGAACAGCGGCGGGTGGCCCTTGATCATCTTTTGCAGGTAGAGGATGCAGTCGTCGATGTCGCGGCCGCTTTCCATCTTCACCGGGAAGACGCCGATGTTGTGCAGCTTCACCGCCGCCACGTCGGAGAGCCCCTTGGTGAAGACGATGTGGCACCCCTTGACGGCATCGACGCGGGGCGTAATGCGGTCGCCGCCGGCGCTGCTGGTCTCGCCCTCGTCCTCCATCCAGCAAGAGCCGCCGTTCTTCGCCCGACCCTTGAGTTCAGGAGCGACGGCGCCGCCGCCGTTGAAGCGGATGGCATCGAGGAATTGCGACTCGTCGCGGCTGACGTCGTAGAAAACGATCTGCTTGGCCAGCGCGAAGGCGCAGTCGACGCGCGTCAGGCTGTTGGTCGTCAGAGCGATTTTCAGATGGCCGGTTTGGGGCATGATGGTCTCCGTTGGGGTTGGGGCGTTGTCGTTGTTTGGTTCAAGTCATGGGCAGGCCGACCACCATCACTTCGCGGCCGAAGCGCTGCTGATAGGTAGTGGGAAGTTGTTTGCGGAACGGCTCGCGCGCTCGCCAGCGTGAGAGTTCACCTTGCTTCAGCGACCCGTCCTTCAACGCTTCGACCGGAATGATGTGAATGTCGTCGCCGTGCGTGAAAAAGAAGTCGATCGGATAGCGGTTGGCATCCGCGTAGGCGGCGCCGATCTCGAAGCGGTAGCCATCGTCATCGGCGTGGCAGCGCGGGTTGTCGCAATCGAAACGGAAATGACGGTTGAAGTAGCCCGGTGAGCGGAACTGGTAGAGCACCCGATCCTCGTCGGCGAACTTGTGAATCTCGCCGACGATGTCGGTGAAGTACTGCATCAGCAGGCGCTCGACATAGGCCTCGCCATAGGGCTGGTTGGGCGCGTCGAGAAAGAGATGCACGAAGGCGCCGAGCAGATCGAGGCCGGCGGAGGTGATGGTGAGCGCCAGTGCGCAACGGTCAAAGTTACAAGCCATGCGCACCAGGCCATCGCTGGTTTCCATCCGGCCATCGCGATGAAACGAGGCAATCCGGAAGATGCGCAGGATGCGATGGACCTCCGCCACCAGCTTGTCGGTGACGGTCTTGCGCGGCAGCGCCAGCACGGCGTGCCACGACGACTGACTTTCCATCAGCAGCGGATCGCCGCCGGCCAAATGGGCCTCGAGCATCATGCCGGCCGCCAGCAGGCCGAGCGTACCGGCGGGCGCGGTGGCCGCCGATGGCGCATCGCCGAACGCGAGCTTCTTGCGTTTGGAATACAACTCGATCTGCCGATGCTCGGGCAGGGACCAGCGATGCCCGAAGCAGCGGTGTTGATCGGCAAGAAGCTCGGCGAGCGGCAGCATGATGTGCGAAGGCCTATGCGGTTGGAAGAATGAGGCTTACCAAGTGTTGAGAATCCATTCCTTGTTCTTGGTGTATTCCATGTGCGCGAACATGGTGTTGGCGATGGTCTCTGCCAGTTCCATGGCGCCGCGATAACCCATGGTCGGCTTGCGGTAGAGCCCGGCCCGGTCGAAGGTCGGGAAACCGACGCGCACCATTGGAATGTCGTTGTAGATGGCGATGTAGCGACCCTTGGAATGGCCCATGATCAGGTCCAGTTTCAGGTCGCCCTTGGTGATGCGCTTTTCCAGTTCCCACAGGTCGGCGTTGTGGATGATCTCCATATCGAAGTGAGCCGTCTGCTTCAACTCCTCGATGCGCGGGTCCTTCTTGTACTTGCTGCCCTGGTCGTCGCCGATCAGCAGCAGTACCGGCTCCAGTTCTACCTCCATGCAGAACTTCGCCAGGCCGAGGACCATGTCCGGGTGGCCGTAGATGGCGACCTTCTTGTTGGCGAAGAACATGTGCGCCAGATCGGCTAGCGCATCGAGCGCGATGCCGCGTTCGCGTACCAGCGATTCCGGGATCGGCTTGCCCGTAATCTCGCTGATCTTGCGCAGCATGGCGTCGGTGTTGGCGATGCCGTAAGGCGTATCGATCAGGTGGTTCGGTACGGTGAACTCGTCGTAAAGGAACTTGGTGGCAGGCAGGCTTTCGTAGCGGGCCAGCGACAGGGAGCCGATGGCAGCGCCGCTCGCCTGGATGTCCTCGACGGTAGTCTTGCCGTGGGTCTCAATGGTCTTGTTGGGCAGCATTGGGGAGTCGAAGTCCTCGGTGTCCATGAAGACGTGGTGGTCGACACCCATTTCCTTCAGGTAGTGCTTGAGTTCGGTGACGTCGCCCGGATTGACCCAGCCGGGGAAGACATTGAGCTTGCCCGTGGGCTTGCCGCCCTTGGCGATCGTTTTGACCAGGGACTTCATGCACTCGGCGTAGCCCGTGACGTGGCTGCCCTTGAAGCTCGGCGTATGCACCGGCACCAGATGGATCTTGCGATCCGGGAACTCGGCTTTCAACGCCTTGTTGCAGATGTTGATGGTGCCTTCGATGTCGTCGCCGATCACCTCGGTGGAACAGGTGGTGATGATCGGGATGACGCGCAGGTTGGGGTAACGCCTGGCCAACACCATGACGCCTTCCTCGATCCGCTTGACGCCGCCGAACACGGCGGAATCTTCGTGCAGCGAGGTCGAGGCGATGTCGAAGTTCTCTTTGAAATGCTGGGCGAACAGCAGGCGGACGAACATGGTGCAGCCCTGACCGCCATGGACCAGCGGAATGCAGTCCTTGACGCCGATGCCGGCGTACTGTGCGCCGGCCGGCTGGCAGTCGTACATCGGGTTGATGATGCCGCCCCGATCACGGGCGACCAGTTTCACTTCGGCCGGTTTGACGGCGGCTACTTCGCAAGTGCTCATGATGTTCCTTTCAGTACCGGTCGTGGCATCAGTAGAGGTGGTGGCTCAGTTCGCGGTTGGTGGATTTGGTGATGACCGTTTCCACCAAGCGAGTTTTGAGTCCATCCATCAGTTGCTTCACTTCCGCGGCGCCGCATTCGCGGATCCAGGGAAAACGCTCCCGGAAGTCCTTGACCATGATCACGGCGTCGGCGTAGTGCAGCTTCTCCAGCGGCGTTTCATTGGTCGGCTGCTGGCCGCTGAGAATCTGCTCGGCCTTGCCCAGCACGCCATCAATGTTCTCCTGGCGGTCCCAGGTGCGGGAGAAGAACTGCCACAGACAGCGTTCCTGCACGTAACCGTACAGATCTTCGATTTTCTCTTCCATTTATGCGGCCTCCCGGATGCGTTCCGGCAGTTGCGCCGGAATCTCGTTGCGGATGTCGATACCGGCCAGATGGGCCAGCGGGTTGTAGACGGCGTTGTAGGTGTCGCGCGCCAGATTGACGAAGCCCTCGAAACCCATGTACGGACCGTTGTGATAGGCGTGGCCATTGACGTACGGAATGTGCAGCTTCTTGACCAGCTCGCCGACGCGCGGGCCCGTGAAGATCACGTCGGGCTTGACCCGATCGATGATCTCGAAGAACTCCAGCTCATTGCCGTCGTCGATGTAGTAGGTGCCTTCCTGGCCACGGGCGATGACCTTTTCAAAGTCCTCTTCGTGACCGAACTTCGACGACATCGCCACCACCTTAATGCCAAGGTCATCCTCGACCGACTTGGTCCAGTGCCACAGGCGCGGGCCGCCAGTCCAGATGGCCATTTTGGTGCCCTTGAGGCGTTCCTTGTACCAGTCGAGCTTCGGCTTCCACTTGGCGTACTCGTCGGCGATCAGCGCCTCGCCCTTGTCCTCGATGCCGAAGAAAGCGCAGATCTTGCGGATGCCTTCAGCCATGTAGTTGAAGCCCCAGGAGTCGATGTCCAGGCGCGGAATGCCGTAGCGCTTCTTCAACTCGTTGGCGATGTAGCCGGAGGAACGCGCGCAGTTCACCACGTTGAGCTGGGCCTGGTGCATGCAGCGCAGGTCGTCGTAGGTGCCGTTGCCGGTGAAGTGGGCGATGACCTGAATCCCTAAGCGATCCCAATAGGTTTGCAGCAGTTGCGTGTCGCCCTGGATGTTGAAGTCGCCGATGAAGTTCATCGTGTAGGGGCTGGTGATCTCTTTCTCCAGCGTCTCGACTTTCTCGTTGATCCAGCCGATGTTGAGCACGTGGTGGCCCTTGGACTGGGACACGCCGGCGAAGCCCGGGCACTCGACGGTGAAGATATCGACATCGGGACGTTCCTTCATCACCTTCTTCACCACCGCCTTGATGTCGTCACCGATCAGCGCCGTCGGGCAGGTGGTGTAGACGATCATCCGCTTGATCTCGGGCATCTCGTTGAATGCCTCGTGGATGCTCTGCTCAAGCCGCTTTTCGCCGCCGAAGACGACGTGGCTTTCCTTCATGTCGGTCGACCAGACGTACTTCATGTTGAAGTGGCCGTTGTCGGTCGGGTAGCGCTTGGTGTGCCAGGTGTCGTAGGCGCAGCCGAGCGGGCCGTGGATCATCTGGATCGTGTCTTTCAATACGCCGCCGATGACGAGCTTGGCGCCGCAGAAGGCACAGCCGCGTTCGGAAAGCGTGCCGGGGATGGTGGCGGCGTTGGCGATGGGAAGAAACTCGCGGCTGTCCTCGTTGGGCGCCTTGAGATAGATGTGCTTCCGGCGCTCGGGGATGTCCTTGTCGCACTCAAGCAATACCATGGGCATGGTGGGGCTCCTTGTCTGGTGTCGGCGATCGGTTGCTAGGCGGATGCCAGCGAACTCGTCATCAAGCTATTAGCAGCGAGCGTGCCAGCTTGGCCTGATTACCTTCAATGCCGCACTGGGAGCTGATCGGCAGGCGTCAAGAGCGCTTTGTTCGTTGCGAAAGGTCCGCTGGATTCGTTCGCGGAAGTACGAATGATCCGAGGATGTTCGCTGCCGTGCAGTCGATTGCCGAGTTGGCTTCCGATGATGAATGCGGTGCGCGAAGAATCACCCGCGCGCGAAGCGCGCAGGCAGGATCTGTGGCACGGAGGTGACGCTCAGGCGCTGAGCGCGAGTACTTCGGTAGGCTCGTGCAAGCGGGGCTGGTGCCGCCGGCCGCAGGCCTTGGCCAGCCAGGGCGGCGGGCGGCGCAGCGTTTGTTGCAGGCTGGACAAAGCCTCGCGCGCGGGTCCGGGAACCCAGGTCTGTATCGGATGAATGCGAGCCGCGACCAATGCGGCGGCGGTTGGCGTGGCGATCGTCTTTGCGTACACGACGGGGCAGTCGGCCAGCAGGGGCAAACGCTGGCGCCAGCCATGTTTGCCGGATTTCTCGGGAGCCTCGCGGATCGCAACGAGGCGGATATCGCTTGCCGAGAGTTGGTAGATCAGGAAGCGGCGTGCGGTCGCGAAGCCGGCGTCGAGACACTCGCCGTCGCTCGATGCGACCGCGACGCGTATCGAGTGCGGCATTCCGCCGTCGCAATAGCTTTCAACCTCGGGTAGCGGCGAATCGATGGTAGCGATTGTGCTCGCGCCGTTGAGGTAGGCGAGGGCCTTCAACAGGGGGAAGTGGGGTACGGCAGCCAGGGTACCCCGTGACGCCTTGCGCAACCGCCCGAGCGTCAGGCGGTCGAGCTTGGCCGCCGTGAGCGGGAGCCCGACGGCGTCGATCAGTACTTCCAGCAACTGACCGACCCCGACGCCGGGGAGGCTGCGGGTGGCAACGCCGATGCGCAGGGCGATGGCGTCGGGGAGTCGACTTTGGGTCATGGCGTCAGGCCGCCAACGGCACGATGCAGTTGTCCACGGGGCAGACAAGGATGCATTGAGGTTCGTCGGAGTCGTCTTCACACTCGGTGCAGGTTCTGGCATCGATGGTGAAAACGCCTTTGCGCACGAGAATGGACTTGGTCGGACAGACTGGCTTGCAGTCGCCGCAGGCGGTGCATTCGTCGGCGATGATGGTCATGGCCATGCTGGCGTCTCCCGGATCGATCAGGCAGCCACAGCCAGTTCGGCGGCGGTCTTGCCGATGATGGCAGTGTCTTCGACTTCCATGATGCCGAACTCCATTAGCAGTTCTTCCAGCGCTTCCATCTCGATCGGCGTCGGAATGACGAACAGTTTGTTGTCGACGATTTTGCGGGCCAGCGAGCGGTACTCGTCGGCCTGCGCGTGCGCCGGGTCATATTCGACCACCGTCATGCGGCGGATTTCCGCGTGCTGGACAACGTTGTGGCGCGGCACGAAGTGGATCATCTGGGTGCCCAGCTTGGCAGCCAGGGCCATGATCAGTTCGTCTTCGCGGTCGGTGTTGCGCGAGTTGCAGATCAGACCGGCCAGACGCACACTGCCTGAGTTGGCGTACTTGACGATACCCTTGGCAATGTTGTTGGCCGCGTACATGGCCATCATTTCGCCGGAGCAAACGATGTAGATTTCCTGCGCCTTGTTCTCGCGAATCGGCATGGCGAAGCCGCCGCAGACCACGTCGCCGAGCACATCGTAGAACACGAAGTCGAGGTCGTCGGTGTAAGCGCCTTCTTCTTCAAGGAAGTTGATGGCGGTGATGACGCCACGGCCGGCACAGCCGACGCCGGGCTCCGGGCCACCGGATTCGACGCACTTGACGTCACCGTATCCGATGTTCATCACATCCTCGAGTTCGAGGTCTTCCACCGAACCGGCCTCGGCGGCCAGTTGCATGACGCTGGTTTGCGCCTTGCTGTGCAGAATGAGGCGAGTCGAGTCGGCTTTGGGGTCGCAGCCGACGATCATCACCTTCTTGCCGGATTCAGCCAGGGCCGAGACCAGATTTTGTGTAGTGGTGGACTTGCCGATGCCACCCTTGCCGTAAATGGCGCATTGACGCAGTTTAGCCATGAGAGCTCTCCTTGGTAGATTGGGACGGATGGCCGTCAGTGTCACTTGAGCAAGGGCTGTGCCACGAGCGAGGAAACCTAGAAAGCCGCGCTGGATGGGCCGATTCGGCCCTTGCTGTCAGTTCGGGTTCCTGTTGCCGCGTTCGTGGATGTACGCGTCACAGGATGGAAGTTCCGGTGCGTACTGGACTCCAGCGCCGACGGCGTGAGGCGAGCCTGAAGAATGTGTTCCATCCAGATGCGCACCCGATCGACATCGGCATCGACTGCGGGGATGAAGGAATCAGCGCGGAAGGTGGATAGCGGTGCGGGATCCTTCAGGTCGATGAATGCCTGGCGCATGGCTTGTCGAAATTCCACCGACAATCCCTCGCGGAAGGTCCACATATATTCTGGAATCGGGGCGGACTCCGCGAGGACGCGAATGCTCTTGCCATCAAGCCGGCCTTCAGCGATCAAGCGTTCGAGTACCGGGAGCGAAATTCCGCCCGCAGCCACCAATCCGGAAGCGACGGCAGCCGCGACCGCGTCATGGGCGCCAAGGTGGCGGCGCGTATGGCTTCGCTCCTGGTTCAGGCCGGCCTGAAGCAGCATGTATCGGGGCACCCAGGAACCCGAGGTCGATACCAAGTCCCCCATGGCGACTTCCGCTCCCCGAAGCTCGCGCAAGCTGCGCACAGTGCTGAAAGCAGGCACGATGATGGCGGCCCGGAAGGTCGGGCCGATGCCGCTGCCGTGGGAGGGGCGGGCGAACGGTTCCAGCGCGGCGTGGCGGCTCTGGAGGATGTAGGTGACGGGGCCGAGATAGGCAATGTCCAGCTGGCCGCGCCGCAATGCCTCGCTGGTGGCGACATAGTTCTTTCCGACGATGAGTTCGACAGGACGCGCCAGCGTCATTTCAAGATATGCGCGCAGGGGCTCATTGAGACGCTCCACCACAGGCTTTGACTCGCCGGGCAGCAACCCGCATTTGATCGTCGTTGTCATGATTGCTCGGGTTACGCAAAGTGAACTGGTCACTGCCTCACTCGCAAGCTTCGGGCCAGACATCCGCTGAGGTACAAGAAGCGGCCGGACTGCGGGAGCAGCCCGGCGCGGTCTTCACGAGTGGATTTTCATTTCGTTCCGGTTCGTACATTCGGCCAACGGCGCGTGACATTCCGGAACGCTGGCCTCGTCGTGATTTGGGGTGACCGTGGACATCGGGGTGCAAACGGTATCGTTCGTACAGCGGCGTAACGCGGGAGCCGCAGAATCGATCTGGTATGGCGCTTGCGAATTGAGGAGGCATGGATGCCCGAGGGCGGCACCCTCAATTCGGGAGCTAGTGATGAAAATGGAATATCCGGTTTGGTCGCGGCAATGCAATTCCGCTTGCACGTTGATGGTTGTCGCCGTATTGCCCGCAAGCGCTGCGTGGGCAGTGGAGTCTGCGGTTGTGGCCGATGCCCCCGAACTGCCTGTCGTCCAGGTCGTTTCACATCTGGACGCCAGCGAGGGATCGGCGGACGGCGGCTATCGCAATACGACGGCAACCGCAGGACCGTTGGGGCGCATGCCGCTCAAGGACACGCCGTATTCCCTCAACGTCACTTCGGGCGAGTTGATCGAGAACCGTAGCGCCCACACGGTCTCCGACGCGCTGAAGACCAATCCGACGGTGGCGACACTGATGGAGTCGAATGGCTATAGCTCCATGTCGCGGGTGATGGTTCGCGGTTTCACGGCGGCCGATCAGACCGACCTGCGCGACGGATTGGTGGATCGTAGCTTTACCTTCGTGCCGCTGGAAAACGTGGAGCGGATAGAAGTTCTGAACGGTTTGTCCGGCTTCCTGTATGGTTTTTCGGCTCTGGGCGGTGCGGTCAATTACGTGAGCAAGCAGCCCACTCCAGACGCCTACGCCAGTGTAGCCATCGGCCAATACGGAGGGGGCATCAACTACTTGCATGGCGACGCTGGCGGCCACGTGGGCGACGACGATCGTTGGGGGTATCGGGTCAATGCTTATGGCGAGGATGGCCACGGCTACATCGATGGCAGCAAACAGCAGCGACACCTAATTTCCGGCGTGGTCGATTTCAAGCCGACCCGTGATACCCGCCTGTGGCTGGACGCCTGGCATCAGGATCTGGACATGTCGGGGCTGGTCAGCTTCATCAACGTCAATCCGGCCGGTGGCATCTTCGTGCCCGATGCGTCGCGGTTCAGCGCGAACACCCAATACGGTCAGGACTGGACCTACAACAAAGCCGAGAAGACTGTGGTGGGTGCGGGACTCGAATCGGCATTGAACGATACCTTTAGCTTCCGTTCCGCTTACCGTTATGGCGACATGTGGCGGGACTACCTGTTCGTCAACGCCACGTTGACCGACAACGCGGGCAACTACAGCGAGAAGGCGATCGGCAGCACCCGCCAGACGGAAAAGACCCGCTCCGCCTACGCCCTGTTGGATGCCGCGTTCCATACTGGGTCGCTGGCGCACACGGTGACGTTTGGCTATACCGGGACCAGCTTCCTCTATACGCGGGGCGACGATGTGTCCAAGGTGTTGGGTACCTCCAACATAGACAACACAGTCGGATACGCCAATCCCGGCCTCGCCATCGGGCCGACCAACGTCTGGTACCAGCAGCATTTCGATAACTGGGTACTGGGTGATCGCGTGGTATTCGGTGATGCGTGGTCGGCCCTGTTGGGTGTCAGCCGCGCGTCGATAAAACTCGACCGTTGGGGGAGCGGTACCGCGCTTTCCGCCAAGGATTATGACCAGAGCAAGGTCACGCCCAGCGTCGCCTTGATGTACAAACCGCTTTCCGAAACGACGCTATACGTTTCCTACATGGAAGGGCTGGCGAACGGCGGCATGGCGCCGACCACGGCGGCCAACGCCAATACGCTCCTGTCCCCGAGCGTGAGCGATCAGTACGAGGTCGGCGTCAAGTCCCGCGCGGGCACGATGGATCTGACCGCCGCCCTGTTCCGTATCGACAAGGTCAACGAAT
Source organism: Rhodocyclaceae bacterium (assembly GCA_003158255.1). GTDB lineage: Bacteria > Pseudomonadota > Gammaproteobacteria > Burkholderiales > Rhodocyclaceae > Fen-999. The sequence continues at coordinate 54,845 of PMIH01000030.1, read as the reverse complement.
ACACGGACCCGTCGGACAATGTCTATAAGCAGAATGGACGGGAAATCCACCAAGGGCTGGAATTCACTGCCACCGGCAAGCTCAGTGATCGGCTGACGGTAGTGGGCGGGCTCACCGTGCAAGACGCCCATGTCGCCAAGGCAAAGAACAACACCGCTCTCGAAGGCAAGACCCCGGTCAACGTTCCGGAGCAACAGGCCCGTTTGTATCTGGAATATGCGCTGACTGGGTTGCCCGGCCTGACGGCGACCGGTGGGGCGAATTACTCGGGCAGGCGTCCGGTGGATTCCGCCAATACCGACTACCTGGACGGCGCCACGACCTACGATATCGGCGTGCGCTACCAGACCAGGGCCGCAGGCCGCAAGCTGACTTTCAAACTGAATGTCAGCAACTTGTTCGATAAGGCGTATTGGACCTACTACCGTTCCGGCGACGGGCTGACCCTCGGAGCACCGCGGGTGGTTTCGTTCACGGTCAAGGCGGAGCTGTGACATCGATGGCATGTCGATTGCGCTTCGCTCCGCTTCTGGCCGCGATGTTCCTGGCCGGTGGTTGCGGGGAACCGCCGGTGCCGAAAACACCGCCCGCCGCAAGGTCAGTGATCGACATGGCCGGGAACCAAGTGGCGATCCCGGCGCGGGTTGGCCGCATCGCTTGCCTGGAGGTGCTGTGCTATGAAAAGCTGTTTCTGCTGGGCGCCAGCGACCGAATCGCCATGATGATCCGGACCAATGCGCCCTGGATGCGGCAGACCAATCCCGCCGTAGATGGTATCCAGCAACTGGCTTCCAACCCGAACACCGAGGAGCTGTTGAAACAGCGAGTGGACGTCGTGTTCCGCACCTACGGCTACCCGGACCCGGTCAAGATCGACACACTCGCGCGGATGGGCGTGCCTGTCCTGGTCTCGCAAACCATGGGGACGGACAAGATCGACAGCATCGAGGCTTTCGTCGAATCCCGAAAGCGGATGCTGCGCCTCTTCGGCCGAGTGCTCGGTCCGGAGTACGAGGCCAGGGCCGAGGAGTGGTGCGCCTATCACGACCGGATGGTGGCCATGGTGCGTTCGCGCACAGACCGGATACCGGAGGAAAAGAAGGTCCGACTCTTCCATGTGCGCGGGCCAAGCGCCACGCGCACCCATGGCCTGTCGTCCCACACCTTCTGGTACGGCGTCATCGCCGGGGCGGACATGGTGGTGAAGCAACATTCCTTCGTTGGCCAGGGCGAGGTTTCCATCGAGGAGATTCTGAAATGGGATCCCCAGGTCATCAACATCGGCCGCATGTATTCCGCCGAACTGGTCACCGGTAATCCGCGCTGGGCGCAGGTCACCGCCGTTCGGACCGGTCAAGTGCATGAGCTGCCCGAAGGCGTCTTCTACTGGGACGGGTCCACCGAGGGCGTGCTGCTGATGCTCTACCTGGCGAAGGAACTGTATCCGCAACTGTTCCCCGATCTCGATCTGCGGCAGGAATTCCGTGACTACTACGCCCGCTTCTATCGCTACCACCTCAGCGAGCGCGAACTCGATCTGATGCTTGCCGGCAAGGGACCGGATGGACTGCGGCGCAACGACATGAACAATTGATCATGAACGCCCGGCTCCCCACAGAGAAGCTTCACCGGCAACAGGACGAGTACCCGTCCCTGGCGCCGGGCGGTCCAGCGGTATCCATGCCGCCCTGGAACTACGCCTTGAATCGCCTTCAGGTCGGACGTGCCGCCACCGGCGGATGTCTCTACGGTGGCCAAAGCACGACTTTCTGGGCACCGGTCCGCGACCTGCTGCACATCACCAACGGTCCGATCGGTTGCGGGGTCTATGCCCACGGCAATCGTCCGCAGGTCGATGGCATTTCCGGCGCGGAGGTGTTCAGCGGCATCAACCTGAGCACCGATTTTCAGGAGAAGGATGTTGTATTCGGCGGCGCAAACAAACTGGCTCGCGCCGTCGTCGAAGCCGACGGGCTGTTTCCCCGCAATCGGGGCATGACGTTGCCTTCCACGTGCCCCATTGCCCTAATCGGCGACGATATCGAGAGCGTGGCGAAGCACACGAGTCGCGAACTGCGAAAGCCCGTGATCCCGGTTCAATGTGCCGGTTTCCGACGCGGCGACGGAATAGGCGAGACGCACAACACCATCATTGGCACATGGCGGGAGTGGGCTGCGCAAGACGTTGAGCCCGGCCCGCGCGATGTTGTCCTGCTTTGCCGGGAAATGAATGGCGCTTGGCGCAATATCGAGCGCCTGCTGGTCGATCTGGGGCTGCGCGTCGTGGCGCGCTGGCCGGGAGGCAGCGATCGGTCGCAAGTCGCCGGTCTTGGCTCTGGTCGGCTGGTCGTCAGTGTGGACATGGAATATTGGGTCAGGAAGTTGGAGCAACAGTTCGGGTTGCCATCGATAGAGGTCAGTTTTCTCGGCCCGACGGCAACGCGCGAGAGCTTGCGCGCAATCGCTGCTTGCTTCGATAACGAGGTCGCCTGCAAGGCCGAACGCATGATCGCCGATCACTCATCCGACGTGAAAGCGTCGCTGACCGCGAGTCGGCGCCGGCTCGATGGAAAGCTGTATTTCTCCTTCGCACCGTTGCATCCGCGCGATGTCCGTGTCTATGCCGACTTCGGCATCCGCGTTGGCAGTGCCTTGCAGGGCTGGCCGGATCGGGAAGGGCGCTGGCATATTCCTGAAACACCGCGCCGCTATCAGGAAATGACGCCGGTTGAAGTCGATGGACTATTGCGCAAGGTTCAGCCAGACCTGATCGATGGCCTGGGTCAGGACGCGGCAGGGTTTCGCACGGCTGGCTACTCGATCATGGACGATTGCGGTCGCGACGAACTGAACCGAGCCGCCATTGGGTTCCCTGGCATTGATCGCCTGGCGAGAGAGTTAATTCGCTTGTTCGATTCGCCGACCGGAAGACTTGTGCTTTGTCCGTGGATCGAACAACGTGGACGATGATTAGGTGGCTGGCACCACCCGCACCGGAAAGCCCAGCACCTCCACCAGTCGCCGACGCACGCCGCCTAGCGTATGCCCGGCGAAGGCGCAGGTCGTGCACGCGCCCGAGAGGCGCACCAAAACGCGGTCGCGTTCTATTTTGACGAGTTCGAGGTCGCCGCCGTCTTTCTGAACGACGGGTCGCAGCGACTCGATCGTGGCGGCGATCAGTTCCCGGTGAGGTTCGGCGTTGCGGGCAACCTCGGGGATGACATCTTCTTCGCTCATGATCAATCCAGATCGTCGATCGAGGTAATCAGGCTGTGGCGCGTTCCCTCGCCGTCGTGCCAGCCTTCGGCCATCATGGTGTCGAAGCGGTTGGCCGCTTTTGGTTTTGCCTTGGCTTTTTCGACCCAGGCCAGGCCGCCCTGGGCGAGGGCGAGGCTGACTTCGTTTAGAAGGTCGACGATGTCGTGGCCGTTGTCGACGATGATGGGCTGAATGCCGGCCGCCATCAGACGCTTGATCGACGAGGTGCCGATCGAGGCGGCATAGACGGCGGCGCAGCCTTGCAGGAATTCCAGTTTGGCGACGACCTTGTCCTCCGGTGGCTTGTCAAGTTCGCCCGGTTTGGCTTGCGCTTCCTCGCCGGGGACGATCATCTCGCCCTTGGCCAGCGACTTGAATCGGTTTTCGCCTTTCATGACGGCCGGGACGAATTCTCCCTCGGCGACCAATTCGGCTTCGCCGGGTGCAACGTCGTAGATGACGAAGCGTTCGCCGGCGCCGAAGTGCAGATCGACGTGCGTTTTGTCGGTCGTGGCAAATGCGATCTTGAGCATAATGAAGCTCCTCAGTGCAGCGTCGCGGTCTCGGTGGCGCGCGATGTGCCTTGCCAGTAGATCGAGCGGTAGGGCGCGATTTCGCGGCGCTTGCCGACAATCAGGTTGGCGGCGTCGAAGATTGCTTGCCTCGATCCCGCATAGCCGACCCAGCGCCGCGCGAAGCCGCCGAACTGGTCGTAGAGCGGGAAGCCGGCTCGCAATAGCGGCAGGCCAAGGCGACGGGCCGCTTCGGCAGCGTGTGAGTTGGCCACCAGCAAATCGACATCCGCAGCACGCGCATTTCGTTCGAGGTCTTCCAGGTCGCCGATGAGCACTGACTCGATGGGCAGCTCGGCGAGGACACCGCTACGTGCGGCGGCGACAGCAGCGACCGGCTCGATGCCGATGCTGGCGAAGAAACGTACCAGCGAGGCCAGCAGGTCGGGATCGGCGGCGATGGCGACGCGTGTGCCGCCGAACTGAAGGTGGCAGTCGACCATGGCATCCCGCAATTGGGCGCGCTGGCGTTCTATGCGCTTAGGTACCAGCGAGCCGGCGATGCGGCGCAGCGTTGCGGTAAAGGCGTCGCAGGCTTCGAGGCCCATCAAGCTGTCGAAGCGAAAGTCAGGTACGGCGGTACGCCGCTGGAGGAGATCGGCAGCGCGATGCATCGATTTGCCGATCACCAAAGTTGCCACCGACTCGCCCATCATCGCGATGCACCAGCGTGGCGTGCCACCGGCGGTCAGCGTCGAGTAACCCAGTTCCTCCAAGTGACCATCCATGGCGTCACCGAGGTCGGGCAGGATCACCGGGTCGAGATCGAAGGCCTCGATCCACTCGCCGATTGCCTGGACATCGCCGGGCGTGAGCATGGCCGACGCAAGCACGTTGACCTGGCGTGGCCGGTGTCCGACGCGGTTGCTCTCGGGGACCAGCGTGGCGACCATGGCTTCGACGGCCAGCGCAAAACCGGATTCCAGGCAGCCCTCGGTATCGGGCGTGCCAACCGGTACCACCGCGATGTTGGCGTGCCGGGGATGAGCCGTCCGGAATTCCTTGATGGTTCGGCCGATGTCGGCACCTTGCGTTTCGGTGAGGCCGGTGGTGACGAGACCGATCACTTCGGGCCGATTGATGTCGGCCACATTCTTCAGCGCGGTGATGACGTTGTTGTCGGAACCGACGATGGTGACGAGATGATCCATCGCCGTCGTTTGCAGGGGTATGGGCTCTCGGAAGTGGCGGGTGAAGAAAGCCTTGCTGAAGGCCGTGCAGCCTTGCGCGCCGTGTTCGAGCGGCATGGCGGCGGCGATGCCGAGAAAGGCCAGCGTCGCGCCCATCGGCTGGCTGACCTTGATCGGATTGACGGCCAGGGCCTTGTCGGTCGGGATGATGGTGGTCATGGTGGTCTCCTTAGACAGCGCTGGCCGCTACATGCATTTGCGGCCACGGCGCGGGACGATGAAGCTGCGGCCAGATCGGGTTTTCGATCGCGTAGCAGAGCTGCCGGGCAAGCTCGACGATGCCGGTGTAGCTGGCGTAGCCGAAGTCGCGTTCGTGGTTGATGTCGAGGAAGGGCAGGCCGCACTTGAGCGAGGCTTGCAGGTAGCGGCCACCCGCGATCAGGATGTCGGCGCCGACTTCTCGGCAGGTTGCCATCAGCGCACCCTGGTCGTTGTCGTCGATCATGCGCGCGTCTTCACCCATCAGTTCGCGAATGCGTGCACGGTCCTCCTCGGTGGATTTCTCGGTGCCCGTGGCGACGACCGTCATGCCGAGGTCCTGCAAGGCCGAGACCGCTGACCAGGACTTCACTCCGCCCGAGAACACCAGCGCGCGCTTGCCGGTGAGGCGCTTGCGCCAGGGCGCGAGCGTGGCGTGTGCCGCTGCTTCCTCGCGCGCAATCAGGGCTTCGGTACGGTCAGCGAGTTCGCCGTCGCCGAGCAGGCAGGCAAAGTCGCGCAGTGCCTGCGAGGTGTCGGCGATACCGTAAAAGCTGCCTTCGAAGAAGGGCGTGCCATGGTTCTCTTGAAGTTGGCGGGCGACATTGAGCATGGCCTTGGAGCAGACCACCATGTTGACCTCGGCGCGATGCATGCTCTGAACCTCGCGGAAGCGCGAGTCGCCCGAGAGGGTGCACAGAATGCGTAGCCCGAGTTCATCGAACAGAGGCGCCACCTGCCAGAATTCGCCGACGATGTTGTACTCGCCGATCAGGTTGATGTCGTGCACGCGAATGCCGGGACGCTCGGCCTCGGGCGACACCGTCTCGGGTTCGCGGGTGCCGATGACGTGCTTCAACAGTGCGTCGCCGCCGATGCGGTTGCCGAAGTTCTTGCCGCCATAGAAGCCGGCGCAATCGACCGGGATTACCGGCACGCCCCAGCGTTCGGTCGCGGCTTTGGCCACGGCATTGAGGTCGTCGCCCTGCATGGCGGTGACGCAGGTGGCGTAGATGAATATCGCGGCAGGCTGGTAGTTGTCGATGGCTTCCTTGATCGAGAAGAACAGGCGCTTCTCGCCCTGGCCCATGACGACGTCGATGTTGGTGAGATCGGTGGTCATTCCGGTGCGATAGAGCGTCGGCCCCGAGGAGCGCGTGCCGCGCGCATCCCACGAGCTACCGGCACAGCCGATGGGACCGTGCACGATGTGGGCGGCGTCGGCAATTGGCAGCAGCGCGATCTGGGCGCCATCGAAGGCACAGCCGCCCTGCGTGGCGCCTGGCTGACCCTTGGCACAGCCGGTCTTGGCGCCCTGGTTGTGGTCGCAGGCGGGCTCGTCGAACAGGACCTGGATGTCTTTGGCGCTCATGGGAATCTCCGTAGCGAATGGTCGGGTGGCGGGTCAGTGCGAGCGCGTGGCGACGGGTTTGTCGTAAAAGTCAGTCGTGGCGGCACGGCTCGCCAGATCGCGAGCCTGTTCGAGTTCTTCGGGCGTCAGCAGCGAATCGCGGACGCGATTGAAGATTGGATTGAGGTAGCCGTCGAGCCAGGTGAAGAGCGGTGAGCGCGCCTTGAGCGCGTTTTTGCGAAAGCGCAGGCAGCGGTGGCACATGGGCGAACGCGGCGGATGCTCGCTTGCACGCATGCCGTAGGCGAGCGCAAAGATACGTATGCCCGTGGCAAGCACCTCGCGGAAGACACGAAACCACCAGGCACGCCGGTAGCAGATCTGCTCCAGCCGTATCGTGCAGATCTTGCATGTGGCGATCGTCGCGGCGGTATTCGCGGTGATGTCGTTTGGCATGGCGCACTCCTCGTTGGGCAAGCGGACAAGCTGATGTTGCAAGCATCGGACCATGCCATCAGAGCCGGTTCTTGCGTACATTTCCGTACGGTTCGGAACCATTCGCAGAAAGGGACGCACGTTTCCGTACGAATTCATTCAGCGATACTCCTTGTGGTCGAGCTTGTACTTCGACATGCGCAGACCGAGGATGCGCCGCGTCAGGCCGAGTTGGGCGGCCGCATCGGTCATGTTGCCGTGATGGAGCTTCAGCGCCTCGACGATCATCTCGTATTCGACGGTGCCGAGGCGCGCTTCAAGACTTCCGCCGCCGGCAATTTCCGACACCACTGGCGTTTGCAGGGAAGGTGGCAGGTTGTAGCCATGAATCACGCCGTCGTCGGCGAGCAGCATCGCACGCTCGATGACGTTCTCCAGTTCGCGCACGTTGCCGGGCCAGTGATAGCAGAGCAGCATGTTCAGTGCCGGGGTGGAAATGCGGTGAACGTCGATACCCATTTCGCTGGCAAATTTGGCGACGAAGTAGTCGGCCAACGCGACGATGTCGTTGCCGCGTTCGCGTAGCGGCGGAATGGTGATCGGAAAGACGTTGAGGCGGTAATACAGGTCCTCGCGGAAAGAGCCGTTGGCGACCATGTCGGGCAGGTCGCGGTTGGTGGCGGCGAGTACCCGCAGTTCCACCTTGATGGTGGTATTGCCGCCGACCCGCTCGAAGGACTTCTCTTGCAGCACCCGCAGGAGTTTCGCCTGCATCGACAGCGACAGTTCGCCGATCTCGTCGAGAAAGATGGTACCGCCGTCCGCTTCCTCGAAGCGGCCCTTGCGCAGGTTGGTTGCGCCCGTAAAGGAGCCTTTCTCGTGGCCGAACAGTTCGCTTTCGATGACGGTCTCCGGCAGAGCGGCGCAATTGAAGATGACGAACGGGCCTGCGCTATTGGGGCTGTTGTAGTGGATGGCGTGCGCCACTCGCTCCTTGCCGACCCCGCTCTCGCCCAGGATCAGCACCGTAGTGCGGGAGCGCCGCACCTTCTCGATCAGTTTGTACACCTCCTGCATCGGCTTCGAATTGCCGATGATGTTGTCCGGCTTGAACTTTTCCTTCAGCGCGTTGAGCAGTCGGCGGTTTTCGGCTTCGAGTTCCACCTTGCGCACGTTTTCAAGCAGGTAGAGCTCGACCGCTTGGGCAGTGGTGGTGGCCAGGATGGACAGGATCTCGACGTCCAGCTTGAGCAGGCGGCTGTTGTCGTAGATGCGCTCCGCACTGATGGTGCCCATCACCTTGCGGCCCCGCATGATCGGTACGCAGAGGAATGACAGTTTCGAATCGGCAAGATCGTTGCGGCTGCCGGTTCGGTTGAGAAATTCCGGTTCGTCGCTGATGCGCGGTACGACGATGGTCTGACCGGTCTCGACCGCACGGCCGGTAATGCCTTCGCCAAGGAAGTAGACGCCGCGTGCCGCCTCCTCCTCGGTCAGGCCGAAGCTCTCGTGGATGAAGATCTTTCCCGAGTCGGTGTCGTAAAGCGTAACCATGCCGCGGATCACCTTCATGTGACGCTTCATCAGCCGAATCAGGATTTGCAGCGTCGCCGACAGGTTGCTGCTCTCGGTGACGATCCGGCTCATCTCGTAGAGCAAGGGCAATAGATCGGTGCGGCATTCGCCGAGGTCGCATTCGCAAAGGTGAGGTACGGAAGAATTCATGGCTGTCTTTCGGGTGGCGATATATATCGCACGCTATAACGATGCCATGAGCAAAAGATGCGCCATGCGCCGTCAGATTACGGAAATTCAGTCGATTGCGGCTCGGCGGCGATGTTTGACGTTGTTCCGGAGTACTTGATGAGGGAATTGCGACAAACGTTGTACACTTCCGTACATATCGAATTGCCAGTTGAGTCTGTTATCCCTTAAATAGCGCCAGTAGGGCTTTTGGCACGGGTTTTGCCATCACGCAAATATGGTCATGTGGTTGTCGGTATATATGCGGCCATATAGGGAGTCCTGATTCTTCAGGGAGAGTCTGGCAGTTTTGGAAAAGGGGAAATTCGATGATTCAGCGCTTGAACAAGCGGGCATTGCACAAATGGCTTACGGCAGGCCTGTCCAGCACTTTTGTTTTTTGTACCGGGACCGGATACGCGGACGACACGGCGGACGACAAGACCCTGGGCACAGTTATCGTGACTGCCCCGGCACCACAAGAAGCAGACTGGATTCGGCTGGATCGTGGCAGCCCGAATACGGTCTATCGGGTTGGTGGCGAAGCCCTGCGTCTTTTCGATAGGCCCGGCGGGGCGAACCCATACACCTCGGTGGCCTTGGTTCCCGGCGTGATGGAGACCAACGTTGATGCCTATGGCCTCAACAACATGCAGGGCGGCCAAAAGGGCATACGTGTGCGGGGAGAACTCAGTATGCACGGCACGACGGGCACGGTCGATGGTGTTCCTCTCGGCGGTCCCGGCCCTGGCCCTGGCAGCCTGTTCCTCTTCGACAAGGAAAATCTGGCCGACGTCTCCATCGCAGAAGGGGTGGTGGCGGCGGATCGCGGCGGCTTGTTCAACACTTTTGGTGCGCTTGATAGCGAACTGCTTTGGCCTCGTCCCGAGGCCAGGCGCGAGGTTTCAGCCAGTTTCGGCAGCGAAAATTTCCAACGCTATTTTGCCCGCCTCGACACTGGGGTTCTCAGCACCGGCACCGCGCTATTCGTTTCGGCCTCGGACACGTCGGCCAACAAATGGCGCGGCTTTGGCAAGGCACCTTCCAGCCGAGACAACGCCGAGGTTGCGCTGGCGCAAGCGTTCGACAATCTCAGGCTGAAACTGATCTTTGCGCAGAATGATCAAGCCCAGAACAACTATAAGCCCCTCACTTTTGCTCAGGCGACCAATCTGGGTGCCTACAACAGCTACGACTATTCCAATAATCCGGCTTCTTCCGACCACTACAACTATAACCGCCAGGACTTCCGTAATCAGGCGCTGCTGGCCGAGGCTGAATATACGTTCTCGCCGCAGACATCATTTGCCTTCAAGCCTTTCTACACGACGGAGGAAGGTTACTACCTCTACGCTGGCGGTTCGGCGACCCAGGTACAGAAATGGTTGATCGACCACTCGGTCTACGGACTTACCGGCGAGTTGCGTACCCTGCTCGCGGAGACCGACATCAAGCTCGGCTATTCGTGGACGTCCTCCGAGCCGCCAGGGCCGCCGACGACGCGCAAGCAATACTCGGTGACAGGCGGCAATCTGGTCTTCCAGCAATGGAGCCTGTTGGACAAGGTGGCGGACCGCTACGAGTTCCAGAACTTCTACCTGACCGGCCAGCGGCGTTTCGATGCCATCACGGTTCAGGGAGGTACCCGCTACGCGTGGGAGAAGTTGCCCAGCATCGATGTCTACAAAACGACGAACACCAATAGCGCCTCATGGGATGTTTCGGCCGATGATGCCTTGGCACGGGCGACGCTGGATCCGAGCAAGAGCGTCGACGGGCGATCCCACGGTTATTGGCTGCCGCAGATCGGCCTCAGCTACGAATTCAGCCCGGCGGCGGAAGTTCACGCCAGCCTGGGACGCAACATCGGCGCACCGGCTTTGTCGGTTTTCGTGTCCAGTCAATCCCAAAGCACCTGGGATCAAATTCGTCCGGAACTGAGCACCAACCTCGACCTAGGCGGCCACCTGCGGTACGGGACCGTCTACCTCGATCCCACGGTGTATTACGCACGCTCCCACAACAAGATGGTGAGCGTCTACGACCCGGCGACCAAGTTGGTCCTTCCCGAGAACGTCGGCAATACCAAAGCCGATGGCTTGCAGCTGGCGGCCGGCTGGACACCGAGCGAAATCTTGCGGGTGTTCGGCGCCTACTCGTACAGCCGATCCTATTTCGTCGAAGACGTGCATATCGCGGGCAATGCGCCGCTATCGGTGAACGGCAAGCAGTTGCCCGACGTGCCAAAGACGATGGCAAACCTGGGCGTGGCCTGGAGTCTTCAAGGAGTGACGGTGGCGCCTGTCCTGCAATACATCGGGCCGCGCTGGGCGACGACCACATACACGGAGCGGGTTCCCGGCTACTTCACCGCCGACCTGACGCTGAGCCATGGCCACAAGAGTTCCTGGGGCAACTGGGATGCGTCGCTTGCGCTGCTGAACGCATTCGATCGCAAGTATATCGGCCAGATCGTCACGAACGAAGTGAATACCACCGCCAACGGCGCTATCTACTACCCCGGTGCGCCGCGCACCCTGGTGGCGAAACTGAGCCTGAAGTTCTGAGGAGCATGACCATGAATCTCAAGCGTAGCCTGCTTGTTCTCGCCACCGTGATCGTCGCCGCCAGCGCGGCTTCCGTCGCCTTGGCACGTGAGATCATCGACATGGCCGGCCGCAAAGTGATGGTGCCGGACAAGGTCAGCCGTGTCTTTGGTTCTGCACCGCCACTCAATGTGCTGTTAAACGCAGTGGCGCCAGATCTGATGATCGGCGTCAGCTTCAAGATCGAAGAACCGGCGAAGCGGTTCTTTCCCTCTCACGTGCAAAGTTTGCCTGTCGTGGGCGGCATCTTCGGCGTCGGTCAGCAGATGAACCCGGAGACCGTTCTGGCCTTGAAGCCGGACCTCGCGCTGGCCTGGAAGAGTCCATTCGTTGACCAGACCAAGATCGAGGAGGCGTTCGGCAAGATGGGCATTCCGGTGGTGTTCATCACGCTCGACACGTTGGCCGACTGGCCGCGTGCGTTGCGCTTCACGGGCAAGTTGCTCGGGCGCGACGCGGCGGTCGAAGCGCAAGCCGTGTCTGTCGAAAAGGCGTTGGCCCGGTTGGCGGTAACAGTGGACAAGGTGCCCGAGAACCGGCGCCCCCGCATCTATTACGCAGAGGGTACCGATGGCCTCGCCACCGATTGCAACCGGTCGTTCCACACAGAGGCCATTGAATTGGCCGGTGGTTACAACGTCTATCGATGTGAGCCGAAAGATCACATGGGAATGGAGCGCGTTGGTCTCGAACAGGTGCTGGCCTTCGATCCCGAGATCATCATTGTCCAGGATCGTACCGCCGCAGCGGCGATCCGCACAGATCCGCGCTGGCAAAACGTTCGCGCCGTCAAGGCCGGGCGTGTCCATCTGGTACCGCGCTGGCCTCACAACTGGATCGACCGTCCGCCCTCGGTCGTGCGCACACTCGGGGCGCAATGGCTGGCGAACCTCTTTTACCCCGACCTCTATCCGTTCGACGTGAAGCGCGAGACGCGTGATTTCTATCGCCTGTTCTTCGGTATCGCACCGACGGATGCGGACATAGACGATTTGTTGGCTCATTGACGTCGAGCGCAGGGATTGGTTCGTGACAGAAATGGTTTCCACTGCGCGGCCGACGACGACTGCCACGGTGCCAAAGAGCTTGAACTGGCCGCGTTGGTTCGTTGCACCGTTGTTGGCACTGTTGGCGACGGTGTTGGCCCTCTCTTTCGGCCGCTATCCGCTGCCGGCATGGGAGACGCTGCGCTTCCTGGCGGCGAGCACAGGTCTCACCTCGATGGAGCCGGATCGCTACGCGTTGCTGCACAACCTGATCGTCGAGATTCGCCTGCCACGCATATTGGCGGCGATCCTGGTCGGCGCGTCGCTGTCGGTCTCCGGCGCATCGTACCAAGCCTTGTTCCGGAACCCGCTGGTATCACCGGGACTTCTCGGCGTGCTGGCCGGCGCTTCCGCAGGTGCGGCGTTGGGCATCATCCTCGGCGGCAACTGGTTGCTGGTGCAGGCCAGTGCTTTCCTCGGCGGGTTGGCGGCGGTCGGTATTGGCGTTGGCATCGCCCATCTGTTCGGTGGCGGCTCGCTGGTGATGTTGATCCTGGGTGGAATTCTCAGCGGCGCCCTCTTTACCTCGCTGTTATCGGTGGTGAAGTACCTCGCCGATCCTTACAACCAATTGCCGGCCATCGTCTATTGGCTGATGGGCAGCCTGGGGCAGGTGAACCTGAACGACATGGCCTGGGCTGCCGTGCCCATGGTCGCCGGCATTGTCCTGCTGTGCCTGCTCGGCCGCGCCCTCGACGCGCTGGCCATGGGCGACGACGAGGCGCAGGCACTGGGCGTGCCGGTGCGGACGGTGCGGCTCGTCACCATCGCCACTGCGACGCTGGTGTCGGCGCTGACCGTGTCGATCGCCGGCATGATCGGTTGGATCGGCCTCATCGTGCCGCACATTGCGCGGTTGCTGGTCGGCCCGGGCAATGCCCGCCTGCTGCCAGCGGCGGCGAGTCTGGGCGCGGTTTTCTTGCTCTGCGCCGACAGCTTGGCGCGCAACCTGTTTGCGACCGAATTGCCCATTGGCATCGTCACCGAGCTGCTCGGGATTCCGGTCTTTCTCATTGTGCTGAGTCGCGTGCGGCGGGCATGGGCGCAATGATCGAGGCTCGCGACATTCATTTCGCCTATCGTGGCCGGCGCGTGCTGACCGGAGCGACGCTGTCACTGGCCCCGGGGGAACTCGTCTGCCTGCTGGGCGCCAACGGTGCCGGCAAGAGCACGCTGCTGAAAATCCTGCTTGGCTTGCTCAAGCCAGCGGCGGGGAAAGTCAGCCTTGGCGGTACGCCGATTGCAGGGATGGACCGGCGGAAGCTGGCGCAATGCCTCGCCTATGTTCCACAGGTGCATGCTGCGCCGTTTCCCTACACAGTGCGCGAAGTGGCGCTGATGGGCCGCTTGCCGGTGACCGGCATGTTCCGGGCGGCGCATGCCGCCGACCATCAGGCCGTGCAGCGCGCGCTCGACCATCTGGCCATTGGGCATCTCGCGGATCGTCCCTATACCGAGGTGTCCGGTGGCGAGCGACAACTGGCGCTGATCGCCCGTGCCCTGGCTCAGGATGCGCGGCTGCTGGTGATGGACGAGCCCCTGGCGGGTCTCGACTACGGGCACCAGGTTCGGTTGCTGGCGCGGCTGGAAAGTCTGGCCGAGGAAGGCTATGGCGTGCTCATGACCACGCACGATCCGGATCAGCCGCTGCACGGATGCCAGCGTGTCGCAATGTTGATCGACGGCTGCATCGCGTCGGTTGGCACGCCGGCCGATGTACTGACGCCAGAGGCCATTTACCAACTTTACGGAATCCGTGTCGACCTGCTGCGTGCCGCCGACGGTAACGGACTCGCATTCCGCCCGACGGGGAGGAGCACGGCATGCTTGCCATGAATGCTCGGCAATACAACGAACAGACCATGAAGGGGCTGTTCCGCAAGATCTATCCCGTGATCGCCGAACAGGCCATCGCCCGTACCGGCATCCGCAGCGGCTTGTGCCTCGATCTCGGCGGCGGGCCGGGCATGCTTGGTATCTGGATTGCGATGTCGAGTCGGATGTTCGTGGTGGTCGTCGATCCATTGGTCGAGTGCATCGAGCTGGCATGCGACAACATAGTCGAACATCGGGTTGCCGATCGCGTGACGGTCGAGGTCGGGCGGGCGGAAGCGTTGCCCTTCCCGGACGGTGCCGTCGATCTGGTGGTGAGTCGTGGTTCGATCTACTTTTGGGAAGATCAGCGGCAGGGGCTGCGCGAGATCTTTCGCGTGCTTCGCCCGGGTGGCTGGGCTTACGTCGGCGGCGGCTTTGGCAACAAGGAGCTGCGCGACGAGATTCTCGCCGAGAAGGCCGACGATGACGAATGGAACGAGGCGCGGCGCGAGCGCGGCAGCAAACATCCGCCCGGGCACTTTCGCGCCCTGCTGGCCGAACTCGCGATCGAGGGCGAGGTGGAATCGGGCGACCAGGGAATGTGGATCGTCTTCCGCAAGCCGGAGACGCGCGCATGAGCGAGTTCGCGCTCTTCGCCAACTTCGAGAATCCCTTCGGCGATACGGCGCGGGCGTTTCGGGAGTCGGTCGACACAGTCGTTCACGCCGAGGCGCTCGGGTTCGAGCAGGTCTGGCTTACCGAACATCACTTCAACGCCTTCAGCGTTAGCGCTTCGATCTTTTCGTTGCTGGCCCATCTGGCAGCAAAGACGGAGCGCATCAAGCTCGGTGCCGGCGCGGTGCTGCTGCCATTCCATGATCCCGTGCGCGTGGGGGAAGACGCCGCCACTGTTGACGCATTGTCCGGTGGCCGCCTGCTCCTGGGGCTGGCCAAGGGTGGCCCATTCCCCGATCAGTTCCGGAACTTCGGCGTTACGCATGACGAGAGCCGGCAGCGCCTGTTCGAGGGGATTGATCTGTTGGAGAAAGTATTCGCCGGCACCCGCGTCTCGCACGACAGCGCGCATTACCGCTACGACGATCTTTCCGTTTATCCGCGCCCGATCCGTTCGCCGCTGCCGATCTGGCTGGCCAGCATGGCCGATGAGAGTCTGTCTCTGGCGGCCGAGCGCGGCTACGGTTTGATGGGCCCTTCGGCAGCGCCGGCGGCAAAAATGCGGGCACTGCTCGATGCTTTCCATGCGTTGCAGCCCGAACGCAGCCCACCCTTCGTGCTCGCCCGCTATCTGCTTTGTGCCCGCGACGGCCGGCGAGCACGCGAGGAGGCGTTGCCTTTCATCCGCGACTTCGGCAAGAACATGCGTGCCGTGATTCGGCGCATTCCCGCCGAGCCGCCCCTGATGCCCTTCGGCGAGCCCGAAGCGGCCTACGAGGAGGAGCGCCTGCTTGGCAACGCCATCGTCGGCGATCCGTCGGCCTGCATCGAGCAGTGCCTGGCCTTGCGGGAGACGTTAGGCCCCAGGCCGGTCGTGCTGCTGCTCAAACCGGCGTCCTACGATCCGGCCGTCAACCGTTGCTCTCTGACGTTGTTTGCCGAGCGGGTACGCCCGGCTTTGCCCGATGTTCCATCCCTTGACCTTGAGAAAGGAACCAGCTCATGTGCGACGGTAAGCGCGTAACGGATATCCCATCCTCGCATTCGTGTGCTTGCAGCGGTGACCCGGCCCGCGAAGTCGGCAGAACCGTGGATACGGCGACGGAACTGGTTTTGCCAGCAGTGCAGTTTCCCTCCCGGCGTGTGCTCGAGATTGCGGGTGAGGAGAAGTTGCGGCAGGTGGTGCGGCGCCATCATGCGCTCCTGCAGGCAAGTCCAATCGCCGATCTATTTCCCAAGAACCCCTGGGTGTTCGCCAAACTGGCGGAGAAGGTGGCCGACTTCGTTGTCGAAGCCTGCGGTGGTGCCGCGACGTATTCGGCGCAGCACGGAAACACCTGCATGCGCACGCGCCATTTCCCCTTCACCATCGACGAGTCGGCGCGTGAAACGTGGCTGGCCGCTCTGTTTCGGGCCATGGAAGACATGGACTTCCCCATCGACGTACGCGAGGAATACTGGAATTGGCTGGAGTCCTTCAGTGTGCGCATGATCAACCGCCGCATCATGAAGGCACAGCCGGCACGTATCCCGTTCATCGTGGCGCTGTTGCGCTTCGGCGGCCGTTCTGGCGAAGGACTGGAATGCGGTGTTCGCATGCGCTTCTGTCCGCATCATGGCTGACCGATTTGCGCAGGCGTCGCGGGCGGGACTGACCCGAATTGACTTCGTTACAAAACCAGAACCTTGATCACTGTTAGGGAGAAACCCCATGAAACTTAAGAAACATAAGCTTCGCATCCTGCCCGCTATGCTGGCGTCTGCCTTTGCAATACCCGCGTTTGCGGGCGATGCGTTCGAATTGGGAACCGTTGAAGTCATCGGCCAGGCGGCCGCGACGTCGACCAACGAAACCAAGGTGACCCACGCAACCATGGAGGAATTCAACCGCGACACGGTTGGTGCTGCGGCCGCACTCGTGCCCGGCATGAGCGTGTCGCACAACAGTCGCAACGAGGACATCGTTTATCTGCGCGGCTTCGATGTGCGCCAGGTGCCGCTGTTCATTGACGGCGTGCCGACTTACGTGCCGTATGACGGTTACGTCGACTTCGGTCGTTTCACCACGTTCGATTTGTCGGAAATCCGCGTTGCCAAAGGCGCGGCTTCGTTGCTCTACGGCCCCAACACGCTCGGTGGGGCCATCAACCTGGTCACACGCAAGCCCTCCAGTGCGTTCGAGGGCGATGTGCGGGCCGGCTTCGGCAGCGGCGACGAACGCAAGGCCTCGGCGAACGTGGGCGGCAATCAGGGCAGCTGGTACTACCAGGTGGGCGCGTCGTATCTCGATGCCAATACCTTTCCGTTGTCGAAGGACTTCAAGCCGGTGGCGACCGAAAATGGCGGCGACCGCGAAAATGCCTATCGCACCGACAAGAAGGTGTCGCTCAAGCTGGGCATCACGCCGAACGCCAGCGACGAGTTCGCGCTGGGTTACGTCAAGCAGGAAGGCGAGAAGGGCAATCCGCCCTATGCCGGTACGGTGCCGGGCGGCGTTCGCTACTGGCGCTGGCCGTACTGGGATGTCGAGAGCGTCTATGCCGTCGGCAACATGGCGATCGGCAAGGATCACGTCGTCAAGCTGCGCGTCTATGACGACACTTACCGCAACAGCATCTGGGCCTACACCAACGGCAACTACACCACCCAGCTCAACAACACCAGTTTCCCAAGCTGGTACGACGACGGTAGCCGTGGCGCTTCGGTCGAAGTGGCGAGTTATCTCATCCGCAACAACGAACTGCGTCTGGCCTACCACTACAAGGAAGACCGGCACAAGGAATCGAATCCCAACATCCCGCCGAAGGACTTCAAGGACCTGACGACTTCGCTGGCGGTCGAGGATGCGATTGCCATCACGTCGGCGTGGCATCTGCGCGTCGGCGCCAGTCACGATCAGCGCGATACCAAGGAGGCCTATACCTACACGAAGAGCGACACCAGCAAGAACAATTGGCTGGCGGAGCTGAGCCACAACGTCGTTGCAGGTCTCGATGTCTATGGCAGCGCCGCGCGCAAGTCACGCTTTCCAACCATCAAGGACCGCTACTCCTTCCGCCTTGGGACGGCGCTCTACAACCCGGAGCTGCTCCCGGAAACGGCGAACAACGTCGAGTTGGGGCTGAAGGCGAAACCGTGGCAGGGCGGTTCCATGCAGGCTGCGCTGTTCAGGAGCCGCATCGAAGACGCGATCCAGACCGTCGTCGTCTCCGCCCCTGGCCAATGCTCGTCCGGGCCGACGCCGAACGTCACCTGCAACCAGATGCAGAACGTCGGCACCGCCCGTCATCAAGGCGTCGAGCTCTCGCTGACGCAGCAAGGTGACGCGTGGACGGGTGGCATCAACTACACCTATCTCGATCGCGACAATCTGAGCAATCCGGCGATTCCGCTCACCGATACGCCGCGCCACAAGTGGTTCCTGTTCGTCGGCTGGAAGCCCGCCGACGCCTGGGAGATCCAGGGCACCGTGGATGCGGAGAACGGTCGGACGGTGGCCCGCGGCAACGGCTACACGGGCCTCGGCGGCTTCATGCTGCTTGGCGCCAAGGCGGTCTGGAAGCCGCGCAAGGATACGGCGCTCGAACTTGGCGTCGCCAACCTGCTGGACGAAAACTACGAGTTGTCCGACGGCTACCCCATGCCCGGCCGGACGTTGTTTGCCAACGTGAAGTACAGCTTCTGAGGAGCTTGCGATGCCAGTCACGAGTGATTTGAGTTCGTCCTCCCGTCGCGCCTTCGTCAAAGGATTGAGTCTCCTTGCCCTGGCCGGTGCGGCGGGTGCCGGGCGTGCAGCGCAGCGGCGCGATGTGGTGGTCGTCACCAGCTATCCGGATGAAGTCGTGTCGCGGTTCGAGGCGGCTTTCGAGAAGGCGCATCCCGAGTGGCGTCTGCGCATCGTCTGGCACATGCCGCATGACGCCTTGCCGACCTTGCGCCGACCGGGGCCGGAGGGCGTCGACGTCTATTGGACGCCGTCGCCGCGCAACTATGCCATTCTCAAGGGCGAGGGGTTGCTGAGGAAACTCGACGTCGATCGCAGTGGCTTGCCGGGCCGTATCGGCAATACGCTGATCGATGATGCCGACGGCTACTACGCGGCAACGGAAACGGCTGGCTACGGATTCGCCATCAATCCGGATTACCTGAAGGCCCATGGCCTGCCTGAGCCGACCGACTGGACCGACCTCGCCGACGCCCGCTATGGCGGCCACATCGCGTTGCCGAATCCGGGCCGCGTCGGCTTCGCGCCGGTGATGGCCGACATTCCACTCCAGGCCTATGGTTGGGAAAAGGGCTGGGCCATGTGGAGCGCCATCACGGCCAATTCGATGCTGGTGGATCGCGGTGGCACTTTTGTCTCCGACGAGTTGAGTTCTGGCCGGCGCGGCATCGGCGTTTCCATCGACTTCTTCGTCGCCGCCGCAATCGCCAAAGGCGCGCCGCTGCGCTTCATCTACCCGAAGAATGGTGGCGTCAATCCCGGGCAGGTGGCCATCATGGCGGGTGCGCGGAACCTCGACGGTGCGCGTGCCTTCGTCACTTTCCTGTTGTCCGACGCGGGCCAGAAGATCGTGACGCACCCCGATATCCGCAAGCTGCCCGTGCGGCCTTCGGTGTATGCGGGACTCGACGCCGGGTACCACAATCCCTTCGCTGTGGCCGCAGCGGGCGGCTACGGTTACGACAGCGATCGCGGCATTGGTCGTTTGCCGGTGATCGCCGCGTTGTTCGACAGCGTGCTGGCGCAGCATCGGGAAACGCTGGCGGAGTTGTGGGCCAAAGCCAGGCGCGTTGGCGGCGAGCGCGGCGAGCAGGCGAAACGACTCTTGTCGGCCGTGCCGATCAGCGAAGCGGATGCGGACAAGACGGAATGGCAACAGGCCTTCGCCAACCGTCGCGACGACGCCAAAGCTGAAGCGGCCGCAGTTGCTCTGGAACAGCAGTGGGTGGCTGAAAGCGGTGCGCGACTGGCGCGAGCCGGCAAACTCCTGGAGCAATCATGAAGAAGACAATGATTTTGATATTCGCGCTGATGGCCGGGAATGCCCTGGCACAGAACGCTGCCTCTCCCGAAGCCTTTGCGCAGCCGATGCCGGGGTTGAGCGATACGGAACGTGAGCAGTTCTTCCGCGGCCGGACACTGGTGCGCCAGAGCTGGGTCGTGGCACCATCGAAGGACGACCAGGTCGACGGCCTCGGGCCGCTCTACAACCGATTGGCCTGCATNNCCCGGCGTGCCCGGCGAAGGCCGCGCGACCCTGCGCTGGCATGAGGTGGTGACGGTCAGACTGGCCGGGGGCGAAAAGGTGTCGCTGCGCAAACCGCAGATCAAGTTTGCCGAACTCGCCTATGGTCCCATCGATGGCGTGCTCACCTCGCCGCGCGTCGGCGAGCAGATGGTCGGCATGGGTTATCTCGATGCCGTATCGGAGGCAACGCTTGAAGGCATGGCCAAGGAAACGAAGCCGGATGGCGTGAAGGGCCGCGTCAATCGCGTCTGGAATCCGGAAACGAAGCGCATGGAGGCTGGCCGCTTCGGCTACAAATGCAACATGCCGACATTGCGTGCGCAATCGGCCGGTGCCTTCAATGGCGACATTGGCATCACCTCACCGCTATTTCCCGACGAGAACTGTACCTCGGTGCAGAAGGCCTGCCAGAAAGCGCCCAATGGGGGATCGCCGGAACTGTCGGCCGCGCAGCTCGACGAGGTCGAGTTCTATCTCGCGCATCTGGACGTGCCACCGCGACGGAATGCCGCCGATCCGGTCGTGAAGCGCGGTGAGGTGCGCTTTGCCGAAATCGGCTGTGCGGCCTGCCATCGGCAGGAACTCAAAACCGGCGACGGCGCGCATTTTCCGCGTCTCGCCGGTCAGACCATCCGTCCCTACACGGATCTGCTGGTGCATGACATGGGCAAGGGCTTGTCGGATCGTCGGCCGGATGGGCTGGCCAGCGGCAGCGAGTGGCGCACGTCGCCGTTGTGGGGGCTGGGATTGACGGCGGCGGTGAGCGAGTCGGGCTTCTATCTCCACGACGGCCGGGCGCGCAGCCTGGTCGAAGCGATCGTCTGGCACGGCGGCGAAGCGACGAAAGCGCGCGATCGGTTTGTTCGGCTCGGCAAGGATGAGCGGGAAGCGCTGCTGGCCTTCCTCAATTCCTTGTAGGAAAAAGTCCTAACGCGGCATGCGGTCGCTGAAGCTGTAGAAACCGCTGCCGCGTTCTCCCTCGCGCTTGATCAGGCGATAAATCAGCCAGCGGCCGTCGCGCAGCCGCCAGGCCGAAAGCAGTTCGGCATAGGCGACGACCTGGTAGAACTCCTCGTCGTCGTCAGAGCGCATTTCGGTGACGACGAAGCGCGAACGACAGTAGCAAGGCTGTTCATCCTCGTCGCGGCCGATAATGCGTTCGGCCGCCATCTCGTAATCCCGATAGGTTTCGGTCGCCAGCGGCGCAACCACGAGCCGTTGCCACTCCTTGGGCAGGTTGAGGCGCCAGTCGATGGCGGCAGTGCGCTTCCTGCGGGTCGTCGATGTGCGTGGCGCTTGCGCGATGCAAGGGGTCATGGTTCGATCTTCCGGTACGGGTTGTCGGCTTCGCGACAGCGTTGCCTGTCGTTATATACGACAGCAAATAGCGTGCCGAAACAACACCCGCAATGCCGGGCCGGTGCCCGGTTTTACCACTCCGGATTCGGCAGGTCGTCGAAGGCGCCGCGCAGCGCCTTGCCCCAACGGCAGCGGATCATGGCGAAGTAGGGGTGCTCGCCGTCGATGGAGATATGACGATCCACCTTCATGGCATCGCGGCGGATGTAGACCAGATCGAGCGGCAGGCCGACGGAGAGGTTGCTGCGGATGGTCGAGTCCATTGAGATCAGCGCGCACTTGGCGGCTTCGTCGAGCGAGGTCTGCGGCTTGATGACGCGGTCGACGATGGGCTTGCCGTATTTTGATTCGCCGATCTGGAAGTACGGCGTGTCTTGCGTGGCTTCGATGAAGTTGCCCGCCGAATAGATCTGGAACAGGCGCGGTGCTTCACCGGCGATCTGACCGGCCAGGATCAGCGAGGCGTTGAATTCGACGCCGAGTTCCTTGAGGGCGTCGGCGTCGCGCTTGTGCACTTCGCGCACCGCTTCGCCGACGCGGATCGCCGCTTCGAACAGGTTCGGCGCGTTGAGCAGGTTCGGCTGCCCTTCCATCGAGGCGGCGCGCTCGTTGAGTACGTTGACGATGGCCTGGCTGACCGCCAGGTTGCCCGCCGTAAGCAGCACCAGCACGCGATCGCCGGGTTTTTCCCAGACGGTCATCTTGCGGAAGGTGTTGATGTGGTCGAGGCCCGCGTTGGTGCGCGAGTCGGACAGCAAAACCAGCCCCTGGTCGAGGAGCATTCCGATGCAATAGGTCATGCCGTTATTGTCCCACGCCGATTTGTCCCACGGCTATTGCTGTTGTTGTTCTTGCTGCGTCTGCACGCTGACGTTGGTCGACATGGCCTCCAAGCCGCCGCCGTGGCGGATGCCGCGCACCGGACAGGCGTCGAGGTAGTCGCGGCCGACGGCGAGCCGGCAGTAGGTGGGGCCGGCGAAGCGCTTGTGGGTGGCGTCGCAGGAGAGCCAGCGGCTGCCGTCCCAGGCGTCGATCCAGGCGTGGCTGGCGGCGTGGCCGTCGTCGCCGGTGTAGAGATATCCGCTCACATAGCGCGCCGGAATGCCGGCGGCACGGCAGCAGGCGAGCATGACGTGGGCATGGTCCTGGCAGACGCCGTGGCCGTGCGTCAGCGCCTCGATGGCGGTACCTTCGACATCGGTCATGCCCGGGCTGTATTCGATGCGGCCCTCGACGGCCGTCATCAGCGCCAGCATGCGCGACTCGAAATCGCCTGTCGTCGGCAGGCTGTCGGCAACGAGCTTGCGCAGCGCATCGTCGGCGCGCGTCAGCGGCGTTTCCTGAAGGTAGGCGAGCATGGGCAACTTGCCTTCGTCCTCGATCCAGGCGCTGGCCAGATCATCGGTTTCCACCCAGCCTTCGGCGAGCACGCTGATCTCGTCGTGCGGCTGCTCCAGGGTCATAAAGTGATTGACGTTGCCATAGGCATCGGTCTGCGCCCGCTGGCGTCCGGGCGAGGAAATCCGCCATTCCTTCACACGCAGGCCGGCTTCGAGGCGCGGCGTCAGGCGCAGCGCCTGAATGCTGTACTGGACCGGCTTGTCGTAGTGGTAGTGCGTCTCGTGACGGATGTGCAGCAGCATGGGGGTCTCCGTTCTGTTCTTAGTGCTTGGGAACCAGGAAATCGTTGGCGATGCGTTCGGACAGGTCGGCCGCGCGCGCCAGGAAGTCGAGCAGGAAAGGATGCAGCCCTTCGGCGAAAATGTCCTCGATGCGGCCGTATTGCAGCGACGAATGCAGCAGGCCGGCGCGCCGTTCTGTTTCGGCCGACTGCCGGTTGCCGACGCGATTGAGCAGGGCGTGTACTTCGTCGAGACAGTGGTGCAGCGAGCGCGGCATGTCGTCGCGCAGAATGAACAGTTCGGCGACGCGGCGCGGCGTGATGCGGTCGCGGTACACCTTGCGGTAGATCTCGAAGGCCGAGACCGAACGCAACAGCGTGCTCCACTGGTAGTAGTCGCCGGCATTGTCGGCGTCGTCGCCCGCATCGCTGCCTTCGGGCAGCAGCGCCTGGAATTTCACGTCGAGGATGCGCGCGGTGCTGTCGGCGCGTTCGAGGTAGGTGCCGAGCCGCGCGAACCACAACGCCTCGTCCTGCAACATGGTGCCGATGGTGACGCCGCGCGACAAGTGCGAGCGGTACTTGACCCACTCGAAGAATTCGCCGGCGCCGTTGCCTTCCACGATGGTCGGGCTGGACTCGCGCACCTTGATCCAGGTGTCGTTGATCGTCTCCCAGAGTTCGGATGTCAGCGTGCCGCGCACGGCGTGGGCATTCTCGCGCGCCGCCTTCAGACAACGCATGATCGAGGCGGCGTTGTCGGTGTCGAAAGTCAGGTGTCGCAACACGCCGCCCGGCGTGACTTTGTCGTACGTCTTGCGGTAGCTGGCCTCGCAACCGGCAATGGCCAGCGCGGCGGTCCAGCCGGCTTCGTCGATCTGGTTGCCGTGCAAGAGCGACATGCGCTGCGTCACGTCGAGCATGCGGGCGAGGTTTTCGGCCCGCTCGGTATAGCGGGCCATCCAGTAGAGGTGGTCGGCGGTGCGCGAGAGCATGATCAGTTTTCCAGTACCCAGGTGTCCTTGGTGCCGCCGCCCTGCGACGAGTTCACTACCAGCGAGCCTTCGCGCAGCGCGACGCGCGTCAGCCCGCCCGGCACGATGCGGATCTCGCGGCCCGAGAGCACGAAGGGCCGCAAGTCGATGTGGCGCGGCGCGATGCCGCTGTCGACGAAGATCGGGCAGGTCGACAGCGCCAGCGTCGGCTGGGCGATGTACTTGTCCGGCGACGCGATGATGCGGGCGCGGAAGTCCTCGATCTCCTGCTTCGTCGCGGCCGGCCCGACCAGCATGCCGTAGCCGCCCGAGCCATGCACTTCCTTCACCACCAGTTCGGCCAGATGGTCGAGCGTGTAGGCGAGGTCGTCGGGCTTCCGGAGCATGTAGGTCGGCACGTTGTTGAGGATCGGTTCCTCGCCGAGGTAGAAGCGCACCATGTCCGGCACGTAGGGGTAGATCGACTTGTCGTCGGCGACGCCCGTGCCGATGGCGTTCGCCAGCGTAATGCGGCCGGCGCGATAAACCGAGAGCAGGCCCGGCACGCCAAGCATCGAGTCCTGGCGGAAGGCGAGCGGGTCGATGAAGTCATCGTCGAGGCGGCGATAGATCACGTCGACCTGCCGCGGGCCCTGCGTGGTGCGCATGAACACCTGCTCGTCGGCGACGAACAGATCCTGACCTTCGACGAGTTCGATGCCCATTTGCTGCGCGAGGAAAGCGTGCTCGAAGTAGGCCGAGTTGTGGGCGCCCGGCGTGAGCAGCGCGACGGTCGGGTTGGAGACGCCGACCGGGGCGACGGTGCGCAGCACTTCCAGCAGCGTGTCGGGGTAATGCTCGACCGGTGCGATCTTGTGGCGGGCGAACAGATCCGGGAACAGCCGCATCATCATGCGACGATCTTCGAGCATGTAGGAAACGCCCGAGGGTACGCGCAGGTTGTCCTCCAGCACGTAGAACTCTCCCTCGCCGGCGCGGACCAGATCGACGCCGGCGATGTGCGCGTAGATGCCGCCGGGGACATCGAGGCCCTGCATTTCGGGCCGGTACTGCACGTTCTGCAACACCTGCATGGCGGGAATATGGCCGGCCTTGAGGATTTCCTGGCCGTGGTAGATGTCGCCGAGGAAGGCATTGAGCGCCCGCACGCGCTGGCGCAAGCCTGCGGCGAGTTTGGTCCATTCAGCGGCCGGCAGGATGCGCGGGATCTGGTCGAAGGGAATCAGCCGCTCGGTGCCTTCCGCTTCACCGTAGACGGCGAAGGTGATGCCGAGACGGTGGAAGACGAGGTCGGCCTCCTCACGCTTGCGCGCCAGCGTTTCTTTCGGCTGGCTGGCGAGCCACGCCGCGAACTCCGCGTAATGCGGCCGCACCGCTCCATCGGCGGTGGTCATCTCATCGTAGGCTTTTGCCTTCATGGTTTTCACATCTCCCAGGGGCAAGATAGCAGCGAAAATCATGCCACGCTGGAAATCCGCTCTGCAAGGGCGATTCTGTCGTGGTGCCAACCGGGATGCACCGTTTGCGGGCCGCTCGCGGCCCCTGCGCCCTATCGGGGTGCGGCGGCGACTTTCAGCAACTCGTTCGTCTCGGTCTTGCTCGGCAGCAGGGCCGAGAGCGTGGTGACGTAGGTGGAAAAGGCGCTGCGACCAATATCAGTCAGAGAATACACCGTTTGCGGCCGGCCGGCGGCCGAGGCTTCCTTGCGCGATTCGAGGTAGCCAGCATCAACCAGCTTGGAGAGATGGGCATCCAGGTTGCCGTCGGTGGCGGCCAGTGCGCGTTTCAATTCGGCGAAGGTCGCCTCGCCGCGGCCGGCGAGATAGGCGGCGATCTGCGTGCGCACCGGCTGGTGCAGCAGCGGGTCGAGGGCAGGCAGGAGGGCCATCACTGTTCTCCGTGAAAAACGAAGTCGCCGTGCATGCGCACTTCCGGTGTGCCGTTCGTTACTTTCGGGCGAACGCGATCGATGCGCAGCGTCAGCACGCCGTCCTTCACCGTGTGCCAGTCGCCGCCATCGAAACGGTAGCGGCCATCGGGCTGGCCGTCGGTGAGCGCGACTTCCGTATCGCGCGTCACCTGCAACGGCAGCGCGGTCGTGGGCGCAATGCCGATCAGCGAGCTATCCATGTCGAAGTACAGCGGCACCGTGCTGCCGGCGGGCACCTTCAAGGTTGCGGTGGTCGGCGTCGGCGGCGCAGCGGTGGGGATGAGGTGCGCCACGGCCAGCGCGGGCACGATCACGGCGGCGAGCCACACCGCGACGGTCAGCACGCGTCGGCCGGCGTTGTGCTCGTCGACGCGCGCCGCCAGCCAGCCGGCGAAGGGCAGGCCGATGGCGAAGGCGGAGGCGGTGAGCCAGCGCGCTGTGTGGAAGGGCAGCCCCGCGGCGAGGCCGATGATGCCGAGCAGGATCGTGGCGAGCCCGATCCATTCCACCAGCGGCCGCGAGAACAGCCCGAAGATGAAGATGCCCAGGCCCAGCAGTACCGTCCACAGCGCGTAGAGCATGATGCCGCCGCCGTGGAAGAACATGGCGAAGGTGGCGAGCGTGCCGATGGCAAGCAGCATCCACCAGGCGCGCGTCACCTGCGCCTGGGCGAAGGGCAGCGTTTCCGCGCGTGCATGGCGAGCCTTGTGCGTGAGGCGATGATCGATCCATGACATGCCGCCCAGCCAGGCAGCGAGCCAGACCAGCACGGCTATCGCGCGCTGCGTGTTGTCGGGAAAGGTATCGGGGTTGATCACCAGATCGGTGAATGCGCACAAGCCGCCGCCGACGCTGCCCCAGAGCAGCAGGCTGTGCCGCTCCAGTTCCACGCAGCGGTGGCCGGCGGCGAGCATGGCCTGGATGGAATGCATTTGTTCGAGGTGGGTGTGCATGTTCATTTCTTCCTCTTCTCACATAGCGCCAACACGGTGACACCTTCCATGAAGTGTGGGACCACGAGCGGTGTCACGCAGCGCATATTTCGCGTTGTTACGATTCGCTCTCCCGCTGGGCCACGCGTTTCGATGACGAAATCCGGCTCGGTGGCGCGGGCAACCGCCGCCTCCACGGTGAGCAATGGCTTCGGCGCATCGAGTGTCGTGCGCGGCACGGGTTCGTGCGCGTAGGCACGGGCAGCGGAGCGTGCGGCGTCCAGGTCGATGGTGGGCGCCGCGGGCGCAATTGTCGCCTCGCTGGCGGGAGATTCCGGGACATTCATCACTGCCGAGGGCTCGGCGTGGCGTACCACCACGGCTGACTTTTGCGCGGGATCGGTGCGAGTGGGCGGTTCGCTGGCCGGAACAAACTGCAATGGGGATAGGGTGACCGATAGCGACGGGGTCGGTGATGCAGGAGTATCGATGTCGATACTCCTCACGAAGTACAGGACAGTGGCGTGCAGCGCCAGCGAAAGCAGCAGAAAACGGATGATCCCGTTCGACCGCTCATCGAAAAATGGTTGCGTGAGCGTGCCTACCATGTCGTGGGGTCTGAATGCGAGGTGTAGAGGGAAGCGAAGCCGGCGCCGGCATTCAGGTCGGCGATAAACCGTAACAGGCCCTCGCGGCCGACGGCGGCAAGCCACGGCCGCAGTTCGTGGCCGGCGGCCGTATAGACGGGGCGGATTTCCGGTTCGCCCTTTGCCTTGCGTTCCTGGTTCTTCTTCTCGCCATAGTGTCCGACGGCATCGTCCCACTGGCTCAGGGACTTGAAGGTGGTCAGCGCTTCGCGGGTCGGGCGGGGAACGTTGGCGGCGATCAGGAATTGCCAGTGAGCTTCCGAGTTTTCAGGTGCGTCGCTGACGGCGACCGCAATGCCTTCGTCGAACCACTGCGGCAACGACCACCACGCCGCGAGTGTCAGGCGAGAAAGCATCTCGGCGTGCGACCACTCGTGGGCGATGTAATGCCAATTGGCGCCATGCGGCGAAATCAGGATCAGTCGGCCGCCATAGACTTTCGCGCGAGAGCCGTGGCCGCCGAATGTGGCGTAGCAAGACTCGGTGAGGCAGACGTGGACGACGGGATGCGACTGCACACTGCCGTAGGCGGCCTCGACCGCATGCTCGGCGCGGTCGATGTCTTCCAGCAGTCGACGGCGAGTCTCGCTGTCGGTACCAATTTCGACGTACAGCGATGGCGACACGCTTTCTAGGCCATGCGTCTCGGGTGCGAGCAGCTTCAGGCCGGCGAGGCTGCCGCAACCCGAGAGCAGCAGTGCGAGAAGCGCGGAAAGGAAAGGCCGCGACATCTCAGTCGGCAACTCGCTTGAGCGTATAGCCTGCGATGACGCACCGTTCGCCGTCGCTGGTTTGCGCGCAACGCAGCGTGCCGCCGCCATCGGCCAGCGGGCCGAGCATCACCGCTTCGTTGTCGGAGATGATCTGCAACGGAATGCGGCTGGTGGGGCCGTCGGTCATTTTCAACTCGGCCAGCAGAAAGCCGTGGTCCTCGATCAACGCGATGCCATCGACGAAGGTGTGATCGTCGCCGGCGTTGGTGATGACCGATGTGCCGAGGCGTTGCCGCCAGCGTCCCAGATCGGCCGGCGGTCGGACGCGTTCGCCGACCAGCATTTCCTGGCTACCGGCTCTGGCGACGAGCACTTCATGGCCGGCGACGGAGCGCCGCGAAAAGCCGATGGCGCCCAGGGTGCCGAGATCGATGTGAAACAGCCCGAGGAGCGAATACTCGACGCCCAGCTGCCCATCGCTG
Organism: Rhodocyclaceae bacterium; assembly: GCA_003158255.1. Classification (GTDB taxonomy): domain Bacteria; phylum Pseudomonadota; class Gammaproteobacteria; order Burkholderiales; family Rhodocyclaceae; genus Fen-999. The sequence goes on along the minus strand of PMIH01000030.1, from coordinate 26,025 downwards.
CGCGGAACGAGATCGAAACTGCGGCCGAAGGCGTCGGCGCGCAGGCGGTTGCCGTCGAGGCTAATTCGGGCGAAGCCGGCGATGGTGGTGTACTCGCCGACGTAGGGCTGGAGTTGTTCGGTCGGCCAGGCTGGATCGGCCGCCGGAACCTTCGCGTGTTTCGGCTGCTTGATGCCGCTCTTGGCTTCGAGCGCCAGCGCCAGGGTCTCGGTGGCGACATGGTCGACCACACGGCGTGCTGTGCCCGAGTTGGCGAGCACGATCACGCCAAGTTTGTGCTCGGGCAGCGCGTACATCTGGGAATGGAAGTAGAGCATGGCGCCCGCGTGGTGCGCGACCGGTCCGGCGTTCTCGATGGTCGAGCTACCGAGTGTGCTGAGCATCCAGCCCAGGCCGTTGTGGAAATTCAGGTCGAGTGGCACTTCGGTGTTCTGTGGCCTCAGCATCTCGGCAACCGATTCCGGGCGAAGCACTTGAGTCGTGCCGGTGCGGCCGTCGGCGAAGACCATCGACAGGAAGTGGCTGAGGTCGACGACGCTGGTATTCAGCCCGCCAGCGGGAACGTCGCGCAGCGGCAGTTCTTCGGCAAGTTCGCCTCTGCGGTAGGCCTTGGACATGAGTTCTGAGCGGGCCGGGCCGGGCTCCATGGTGGCGTCCTTCATTCCCAGCGGTTGCAGCACCGAACGCTGGATGTAGTCGGCAAACGGCACGCCGCTGACGTTCTGGATCGCATGGCCGAGCAGCGTCACGCCGACGTTCGAATAGGAAAAAGTCAGGTTCGGCGGATAGGCCGCATCGCTGCTTTTCAGTTCCTGCACCAGTTGGGTGAAGGGGACCGGGTTCTTAGTGAACATTCCCTTGGCGAAATCGCGCGGCAGACCCGAGTGATGGGTCATCAGGTTTCTCGGCGTGATCGCTGCCGTCGGCGGAAAGCGCGACTGGATGGAAAACTCCGGCAGGTAATTTTGCAGCGGCCGGTCGATGTCCAGCTTCTTCTGCTCTGCCAACTGCATGGCCGCGGTGGCGGTGAACAGCTTCGAAATCGAGCCGACGCGATAGATCGTTTGCGCGCTGGCCGGCTGTTTGCGTTCCTTGTCGGCGTAGCCGAAGCCCTCGGCCCAGACGATACGTTGGTCGTCCACCAGGGCGATGCTCAGGCCGGTGACTTGGCTCTCGTTCATTTCGTGGCGGATCAATTGGCTGACGTAGGTTTTGATGCCGTCGTAGTCGTTTCGCGCGACGCTGTCGGGGCGCGGCGGGGCGCCACCACAGGCGGCGAGCAGGAGCGCGACGCTGGCGGCGGCAATCAGATGGCGTGATTTCATAGTGGATCTGTTCCGGTGGTGGCTCTGTGGCGCAGAGTATCAACTCTGGAAAGCAGAGTGTCAACCAGTCGCGGCCATTGTCGCGTTTGCGACAAGCAATATCGCTGCAAGTTCAAGTACCTGGCCTTGGCATGGCGATTGCAAACCGATAGGCAAAGAGGACCTGCCCATGAAAGCCACCGACATCCAAGCCCTGCTCAACGAACCCGCCTGCGCGCACAACGCGAAGGAGAAATCCGGCTGCGCCAAGCCCAAGCCCGGCGCCACGGCCGGCGGTTGCGCCTTCGACGGCGCACAGATTGCGCTGTTGCCGATCGCCGACGTCGCCCATATCGTGCATGGACCGATCGCCTGTGCCGGTAGTTCCTGGGACAACCGCGGCACGCGCACCACCGGGCCGACGCTGTTCAAGATCGGCATGACCACCGACCTCACCGAGCAGGACGTGATCATGGGCCGCGGTGAAAAGCGCCTCTTCCACGCTATCAAGCAAGCGATCGATGACCATGCCCCCGCGGCGGTATTTGTGTACGCCACCTGCGTCACCGCGCTGGTCGGCGACGACATGGAAGCCGTGTGCAAGGCGGCGGCGGAACGCTTCGGCGTGCCCGTGGTGCCCATCGATGCGGCCGGCTTCTACGGCACCAAGAACCTTGGCAACCGTCTCGGTGGCGAGGCGATGTTCAAGTACGTGATCGGCACGCGCGAGCCGGACCCAGTGCCGGAATTCGCCCAGCGGCCGGGCATCAAGGTGCACGACATCAACCTGATCGGCGAATACAACATCGCCGGCGAATTCTTCCACGTTGCGCCGCTGTTCGACGAACTCGGCCTGCGCATCCTTTCGACGCTTTCCGGCGACGCGCGCTTCCGCGAAGTGCAGACCATGCACCGCGCCGAGGCGACCATGGTGGTTTGCGCCAAGGCTCTGCTCAACGTCGCACGCAAGCTGAAGGAAAGCTACGGCGTGCCATTCTTCGAAGGCAGCTTCTACGGCGTACGCGACATGTCGCAGGCGCTGCGCGACTTCGCTGCGCTATTGAACGACCCCGACCTCACCGCGCGCACCGAGGTGCTCATCGCGCGCGAGGAAGCGAAAGCCAATGCCGCGCTCGAACCCTGGCGGCAGCGTTTGCGTGGCAAGCGCGTGCTGCTCTACACGGGCGGCGTGAAGTCGTGGTCCGTCGTCTCCGCGCTGCAAGACTTGGGCATGGAAGTGGTGGCGACCGGCACCAAGAAATCGACCGAGGAAGACAAGGCGCGCATCCGCGAGATTATGGGCCCGGACGCGAACATGATCGAAGACGGCAGCCCGAAGGCGCTGCTCGGCGCCTACAAGGACCTGCGCGCCGACATCCTCATCGCCGGCGGCCGCAACCTCTACATGGCGCTCAAGTCACGGATTCCGTTCCTCGACATCAACCAGGAACGCGAATTCGCCTACGCCGGTTACGCGGGCATGCCGGAACTTGCCAAGCAACTTGCGCTGACCATCGGCAATCCCGTCTGGGAAGCCGTGCGCAAACCGGCACCGTGGGCGCGCGCGAAGGCGGCGGGAATGCCGGTGACGGCAGCCTAGGCGGCGTTTTCCAGCGGTACTTCGGGTCGGAATCTACTTTTCGGCGGCATCGGCGGGATGCTGGTGATTGCCCATTCTGGCCTCGCCAACAACGTCGATCGCCACCATTCCCGCCAGGGAGACAACAACAAACACAACAAAGATCACCCATAACAGGACGTCCTTGTTGATCTTGCGTTTCGGTTCGCTATTGTGGGACTTGGGCAGGTTCGCCATACGACTCTCCATTCAACAAGGCGGTGATTATCCGCTTTCTCGCCTCCCGTGCGAAAGTCAGTCGTGGCGGTACGCCAAATAGCGGCGAGTTGCGTAAACGGCATTCCGCCAATCCGCCATGTAACCCATCCGAGTCCACAATGCTCAAATGACTTGGCGTGTTCCGAAAGGTCCTTCGCGTGTATAGGCCCGTGCTTCTCACCGGCGCCCTCGACCTCGCCGAGAGCGAATGGCAGCGGCTTGCTACCGACGGCGATCCCTTCGTCAGTCGCGCCTTTCTCGGCGCGGCGGAGCAAACCGGCACAGTGCATGGTGCCTTGGGCTGGCGCGCGATGCATCTGGCGTTGCGCGATGGCAATGGTCTCACCGTTGGTTTGCTGCCCCTCTACGAGCGGCACCATTGGTACGGCGACTTCGCGGCCGACTGGTCGTGGGAAGGTGCCTGGCGCCAGGCTGGTCTCGACTACTATCCGAAGCTCGTCAGCGGCGTTCCGTTCACACCGTCGCCGGGGCCACGGCTGCTGGTGGCCGGCGACGGCAGTCCTGAAATTTCCGCGGCTTTGATCGCAGCCGCAATAGAACTGACGGCCGAATGCGGCGCATCGTCGTGGCAATGCCTGTTCGTGCGCGAGCCCGATCGCTCGTATCTTGAATCTGCCGGCCTGCTGCTGCGGCGCGGCGTTCAGTTCCATTGGCGCAATCGCGGCTATGTCGACTTCGCCGATTTCCTCGCCGGCTTCACCGCCGAGAAGCGCAAGAAGCTGAAACGCGAACGGCGTGCCGTGAGCGATGCCGGCCTGCGCGTCGAGGCACGCCACGGCGACGAAATCGATCCGCCCCTGTGGCAGGCGATCCATCGTCACTACCGCGACACCTTCGAGCGCTTCGGCAGCCCGGCTTCTTTCTCGCTCGATTTCTTCCGCCGCGTCGGCGCCGCGCTGGCGCAGCAAATGGTCGTATTCGTCGCCTTCGAGGGCGAGCGGCCGGTCGCCTCGGCGATCTGCTACCGCGACGCTTCGGCCCTGTACGGCCGGCATTGGGGCACCGACATCGACTGCCCCGGCCTGCACTTCGATCTCTGCTACTACGCCGGCATCGAATACGCCATCAAGCATGGCCTGCAACGCTTCGAGCCCGGCGCCCAAGGTGAGCACAAAGTCGCGCGCGGCTTCGAACCGATGCCGACCTGGTCGGCGTTCTGGATCGCCGATCCGGCGATGCGCGAAGCGGTGGCGCGTTTCATTAAGCGCGAGGATGGCGCCATCCTCGACTACCAAGCGGAGATGGGCGGGCATCTGCCCTATCGCGCATCGACGTAACGGTGCGGCGGCACGATGAGATTCGTCGGCGCCGGCAATCATAGTTCCGGCTTTGGCACAGCGCTGAAAGTCAGTCGTCGCGGTACGCCGCCCGGCGAAGCGTCTGCCCGTTGAAACAGGCCACGGAACGGCCTAGGATTGTCCATCGGGTTCGATGAGGCGAACGGCCATGGATCGCTGGTGGATCGTTTTGCTTTGCTTGTTCTTCGCCGGCTGCGCCACGCAGCGGCACGCGCTGCCGGAACCGCAGACGCTGTTCGAGGATCGTTACTTTGCGCCGCGGCCGGTGCCCGCCGCCGCCGACGTGTTTGCCGTCAGCGCGGACATGAAGCGCTACCTAAGAGATCACATCGCGCACCGGCTCGGCTGGCACGACAAGGCGCTGGAACTTGTCCGCGCATTGCGTGGCGAGACCGAACTGAAGCTTGCCTACGATGCCACCAAGACTCGTACCGCCGCCGAGGCATTTGATGACCGCGCCGGCAACTGCCTGTCGCTGGTGATCATGACCGGGGCGCTGGCGCAGGAACTCGATCTCGGCGTGCGCTATTACCACGTGCTGATGGCCGACGTCTGGAGCCGCGACGGCGATCTGCTGTTGGCCAATCAGCACGTGAATCTCTCTATCGCCAACCGGGCGGTCAACCGTCGTTCGGGCGAAGGCGACTTTCGCCTGACGGTGGACTTCCTGCCGCCGGAAGAACTGTACCGTCTGGTTCGCAGCGAGATCGACGAGAACACCGTCATCGCCATGTTCCTCAACAACCGGGCGGCCGAGCATCTGGTGGCGCGTCGCCTCGACGACGCCTACTGGTCGGCCCGCGCGGCCATCGAGGCCGATCGTAGTTTCCTGCCCGCCTACAACACCCTCGGCGTGGTGTACTTGCGCGACCATCGGTTCGCGGAAGCCGAGCGCGTCCTGGCGGTGGCGGCAACCCTGGAGCCGGAAAATCCGCAGATCATGTCCAACCTGGAACTCGTCTATCGTGGCGAAGGCCGCACGGCTGCTGCCGACCAGCTTGCCGCGCGGCGAGTCCGCATCGAGCCGGTACCGCCGTATCACTACCTGACGCAGGCGCTCGACGCCATGCGCGGCGGCGACTACGCGGCGGCGCGCGACCTGCTGCAACGCGAGCTGAAGCGGGAACCGTACAACCACGAAGTGCTCTTTGCGCTGGCCGTAGCGTCGGCCAACCTGGGCAACGTCAAAGAGGCGCGCCGCTACCTCACCATGGCGCGCGACACCAGCACCACTCGACGGTCGCGCGAAATCTACACGGCGAAGCTCGAACTGCTGCGGTCGGTACGCGTCCAGTAGGCGGCGTAGCCATCAGCGCCAGCCGCCTGCCCATCACGCCCGCAGAACTCGCTGACGCCCGAGTGCGCTACTCGTGCATGGGCGGCTTCGCCCGGGAAGTGCCCTGTAGCGCCAGCATCCAGGCCGGGTACTCCGAGGGCAGTCGGCTCACCTCATCGAGTACGGCGAGTTCATCGGCATCGAGGACAAGCTTCGTCGCTGCGATGTTGTCGTTCAGTTGCTCGATGTTCTTCGCGCCGATGATGATCGTCGATACCGCCGGTTGCGCCAGCAGCCAGGCCAAGGCGATCTGCGCCACTGAAACGCCGTGCCGTGCCGCCATTGGGCGCATCGCGTCGATGCAGGCGAACGCGCGCGGCTTGTCTACCACCGGGAAATCGAAACTCGCGCGTCGGGCGCCGTCCGGCCCTTTGCCGTCGGCCGAGAATTTGCCGCTGAGCAGGCCGCCCGCCAACGGACTCCAGACCATCAGGCCCAGTTTCTGGTCCTGGATGAGCGGAACGAGCTCACGTTCCAGGTCGCGCCCGGCGATGGTGTAGTAAGCCTGCACGCTGACGAAGCGCGCCCAGTGGCGGGCATCGGAAATCGCCAGCGCCTTCATGATTTGCCATGCCGCCATGTTGCACAGTCCGATGTGGCGGACCTTGCCCGAGCGCACCATGTCGTTCAGCGTGGCGAGCGATTCTTCCAGCGGCGTCAGCGGGTCGAAGCCGTGAAGCTGGTAGAGGTCGATGTGGTCGAGTTGCAGGCGCTTCAGGCTGGCGTCGAGCTCGTTCATCAGGTGGTAGCGCGATTGCCCGCAGCTATTGGGCGATTCGTTCATAACGCCCGTGGCCTTGGTGGCGACGACCAGTTCGTCGCGCCGCAGGCCGAGATCCTTGATTGCCTGTCCGACCAGTTGTTCCGACTGGCCGAGGGAATAGACGTTGGCCGTATCGATGAAGTTGATGCCGGCGTCGACGGAGCGCTTGACGATGTCATTGACGGTTTGCTGTCCCAGCCCGCCCATGACTTTCCAGAAACCGTCGCTGCCGAAAGTCATGGTGCCGAGGCACATCTCCGATACATAAAGACCCGTGTTGCCGAGCAAGCGGTATTTCATCGCATATCTCCTTCAGCAGTTAAGACATTCCGATCGACGAGGTTCGGCAATCGATATCAGTCTGCGCGCGAAAGCAGTCGCCGGCTGGCAATCCAGCCCAGCAACGACAGCAGCATCAGGCCGGCGCCGATCAACACAATACCGGAGACTTCCGTCGCCTTGAAGGGTTCCCCCAGCACCAGGCGCGAGGAGACGATCGCCACCACCGGCGTGCCGAGCACGGACAGACTCGCCTCCCAGGCCGGCAGGCGGTCGAGAATCCAGATCCACAGCCACCAGCCGAATGCAGTGCTGACTATCGACATGAAGGTGAGGATTTCCACGAACGAGAGCGTCCACTCCGTTGGCCGTTCGGGAACCAGCGTCGCCAGCAGCACTAGCGGCACGGCACCCAGCACCATTTGCCACGCCGTCAAGGAAAGAAGGTCCACCGCGTGGCGAGCGCGCAGCCGCTTGATCAGGATGGTGCCGGTCGCCCAGGATAATGCCGCCATCACGCCGAGGAAGTTGCTGAACGCGCTGGCATGCATGTCCCAGGGCTCGATGATGAGCGCCAATCCCGCCAGCGTGCAGATCGCCGCCAGCCATTGCGGCCCGCGGATGCGCTCGCCGAGTATCGGCCAGGCCAACAGCAGCGTCCAGATTGGCATCGTGAAAATCAGCACCGCCGTCTTGCCGGGTCCACCCTCGACCAGCGCCCAGGTCTGGAATGCCAGGAAGCCCGCCACCTGGACCAGACCCACGATGAGCGTCTGCGTCGGCGCGACGAGCCGCAAGGGGCGGCCCATCAGCTTCATGACCAGGAACAGCGCCAGGGCGCCACCGACACAACGTTCGGCGGCGAAGGCGAACGGTGGCGCGTAGGCGAGTGCTTGTTTGGCCAGCACCCACGTGTAGCCCCACATCGTGGACAGCACGGTCAATGCGACCACAGGCAACCAGCGGCGGCGGTCAAAGGCGGTCATCGATAGCGACTTTCAGCAAAGTGTTCGGGGTCGCCATGTTACCAAGTGCCGTCGCCGGCCCATGCCAGCGGATAAAAGTGCCGCCTTCGGCGTCCAACGATAATGGCTTCGCAAAGTCACGTGGTTTGCTAACGCAAGCGCGTTGTCAGTCGTGGTGGTACGCCGCGCTACGGGGAGAGGCTAGCCTGCGCGCAGGACGAGGATGTTGCCGAAGGTGCGCAGACCGACCACTTCTTCCAGCGTCAGGCCACTTTCTGCGAACAACGCTTGCCATTGCGACAACGTGCGCTCGCGGCCGCGCGTGCCCATGAACATCTGCATGTCGAACGAGGTGCCGGCGGCGTCGGCGCCTTGCTCGGGCAGCACCAGTTCCATCAGCGCGACTTTCGCGCCGCGGGTGCCGATGGCGCGGGCGAGGCTGCGCAGAATCGCGACGCAGCTATCGTCGTCGAAACCGTGCAGCACGGCGGAGAGCAGATAGACGTCCCGCGCGTCGCGGGCGGTCGGCAGCGATTCGCGCGCGTCGCCGGCCACGAAGCTCAGGCGCTGCAGTTCCGGAGTCGGATGCATTGCCCAGTGCTGCTGCGCTTCCGCGACCACTTGCGGACGGTCGACCACCAGCGCGGCTAAGTGTGGGTGACGCTTCAGGATCGCCAGCGCCTTCGTGCCGCGCGAGCCGCCCACGTCGATGATCCGCGCGAAGCAGCTCCAGTCGAAATCGGTGGCGAAGCTGTCGCCGGCCAGCGCTTCGACGCTGTCCATCGCCTGCGAAAACAGCGCATCGAATTTGGCATGGTGATCCATGTAGTCGAATAGCTCTTCGCCGTGCGCGAGCAGGAATGGCGGAGCGCCTTCGCGCACGCCGCGTTCCAGTTGCTCGAACCACGGGCGGCTCATGGTTGCCGAGTTGTGCATGAGGATCATCGCGCGCACGCTTTGCGGATGGTCGGCGCGCAGGCAGGCGGACAGCTTGTTGTTGCGGAAAGTGCGCGGCGCGCTTTCTTCGAAGATGCCGCTTGCAGCCAGCATGCGCAGCAGGCGCGCGGTGGCGTCCGCGTTTGCACCGACGCGCTCGGCGATGGCGTCGGCATGGAATTCCGCGCCGCCAAGTACCATGGCGACATCCAGTTGCGTTGCCACGTATAGCGCGCGCGACAACCAGAAGCCGGAACTGATCTGCATCAACCGGAACGGCGGCGGCGTCACCTTGTTGGGAATGTTGGCCAGCCATGCACCGAATTTCATCGCCTTGGCGAAGCCACGCACGGCGCGGGCGTTCAATTGAAACGACACAGCGTGTCTCCCTGGATGTCGATGGGACGTAGGTTAGCACTGCCTCCCGGTGGCCTGTTAGCCGCCCTGCGCCAGCCGCAGGTAGTCGGCGAGGTTCTTGCCCTCGCTGACGTCGAAGGTCTCGTCGAGCACGCTGACGGCCGTCATGCGATCGATGCGGAACGTGCGGAAGTCGTTGCGCAGTTCGCACCAGCCGCCCAGTGTCCAGGCGCCACCCCAGAAGATCAGGCCCAGCGGCCGCACCGTGCGCTGCGTGGCGCTGCCGTCGGCGTCTGTGTAGTCGAAGCGCACCTTGCGGTGTTCGTCGATGCCGCGCCGCAGTTTGCCCAACGGCGCCACGCGCGGCGTCGCCACATTGAAATCCGGCACCAGCATGGCCTCGCGGTTGAGGCGCTCGCGCAACGCCTCGGGCAATACCGATTCGATCTTCAGCAGTGCGCGTTCGGCCGCCTGGCCAAGTTCCTTGTCGGTCCAGCCGCGCACCATGCGGCTGCCCAGCGCCAGCGCGGCCAACTCCTCGGCATCGAACATCAGCGGTGGCAGGCGCGCCCCGGCGCGCAACAGATAGCCGACGCCGGCTTCGCCATCCACCTGCAAACCGCCCGCCATCAGGTCGCCCATGTCGCGGTAGATCGTGCGCTCGGAAACCTCCAGCTTTTCGGCCAGCGCGCGCGCAGTCACGGCCCGGCCGCGGCCGAGCAGGAGGACGATCTGGAACAGGCGGTCGGCACGACGCATGGCGGCTCCTGACAGGACGCTGTCAGCATAGCACCCGCTAAAGCGCATGCCGAGAAGACTACTGACAGAACGGTGTCAGGAGCGCTGGCGCAGAATGACCCCGCCAATGCCAGCAACATCAACGAAAGGAAACATCATGGCTAGCCTCATCAACTGGTTCGAAATCCCCGTCACCGACATGAACCGCGCAGTTCGTTTCTATGAATCCGTGCTCGGCATCAAGTTCACCCTGCAAGACATGGGCGGCATGAAGCTCGCCATGTTCCCCTATCCGGAGAACGGCACCGGCGGCGCGCTCTGCCAGCATCCCGAGTACAAGCCGGCCGCATCCGGCGGTGTCGTCATCTATCTCAATGGCGGTGACGACCTCGCCGCGCCGCTCGGCCGCGTCGTCGGCGCCGGCGGGCAGGTGGTGATGCCGAAGACGCTGATCACGCCGGAGATCGGCTACATGGGCTTCTTCAAGGATAGCGAAGGTAACGTCATCGCCCTGCATTCTGCGAAGTAGCGCGAAGAGTCAGCCGTCGCGGTACGCCGCGCAAACGGCTGACTTTCTCCATCACACGAACAAGCACACGTCCGCGTCCTGAGCTTCGGCGAGATAGCTCGTCGCGCCGATCCATTCGGCAATCTCCGGGATGAATTCGTCCTGGCGATAGCTGAACAGGTCGACCGTCATCTGGCAGGCCAGCAGGCGCACGTCGGTTTCGATGCAGATGTCGCGCAACTCCTTGATGCTTGGCACGCCCTTGGCGTTCACGGTGCGTTCCATCATTGCCGTGGCGAAGCTCTCGAAGCCGGGCAGGTTGCCGGCGATCGCATTTGGGATCGGTACGTTGAAATGCCTCAGCCACTCCGGCCCGAATGGCATCTTCATCGGCATCGCCGGGTTGCCCAGCGGCGAGACCTTGATGTCGAGATTCTTCTTGAGGAGTTCGAGCCCGTAGAATGTGAAGAAGATCGAGGCCTTCCAGCCCAGCGCGGCGGCCGTCGTCGCCAGGATGAACGGCGGGTAGGCCATGTCCATCGTGCCCTTGGTGGCGATGATCGCGAGCGAGCGGCCCTTCGCTGTCTGTCGCTCGGCCAGCTTCTCTTCAAGACGTTTGTCGAACCAGGCTTCCATTCCGGCGAGGTCCGTCGGCATGGGCGGGCGACTTTCGGGTATCTGCAACTTGGCGATGTTCATCGTCGGCTCCTAGTTCTTGCGGATGAAGAACTCGAAGTCGCCGCCGCTCTGGGCCGAATCCAGCAGCGTGTTGCCGGTCTGCTGGCAGAACGCCACCATGTCCTTGACTGAGCCGGGATCGGTCGACACTACCTTCAAGGTGTCGCCGGCCTGCATTGCGTTCAACGTCTTCTTGGTGCGCAGGATCGGCAGGGGGCAGTTCATGCCGCGGGCGTCGAGAGTTTGATTCGCTTCCATGTGTGTCTCCTTTGATGGGTAGGGTGATGCGTACTACTAGACCGGTCGGTAAAGTATGTGACCAAAAAAATGGCCCAGGCAGGGCTACGTCCAGCTAACGAACGTTCATTGCGTCGATTCGATCCTCAGCGTCTTGATCGCCGGCCCGAGCCGCAGGATCACCTCGGGCTCGTTGCGCGACTTGGCCAGCAGGATGATGCCTTCCAGGAAAGCGAGCATCGCCGTGGCCGTGCATTCGGTGTTCATCGGCGCCATCGTGCCGGCTGCCACCGCTTCGTCGAGCGTGAAGCGGAACTTGTCCTTGGCCTTCTCGAACACCGCATTCAGCTTGGCCCGCATCACGTCGTCGCGGGTGCTCATTTCCAGCGCCAGATTGCCGAACAGGCAGCCAGGCATGCGGCCCTCGATGTCCTTGGCGGCCTTCTGCCAGTAGTAGGCGGCGTCGATCATGTAGTCCAAGCGCTCGACCGGCGGCAGGTTTTGGTCGAAGGCCTCGGCCACGAAGCCGTGCGCCCAATCCTCTGCCATGTCGTCGATCACCGCCATCGCCAGTTCCTGCTTGGACGGGAAGAAGTGATAGAAGCTACCCTTCTGCACCTTGGCGCCCTCGCAGATCTCCTGAATGCCCACGTCGGCATAGCTGCGGCCGTGGAACATCTCGCGGGCGACGGCGAGGATGCGGGAGCGGGTGTCGGGTTCGGCGTTCATAAGTGAATGATACTAGACCGGTCGGTCAAGTCAAGGGGGCGACGACCCTCAGGGGACGTCGCCTGTCAACGCGACAGTGACCTACCCAAGCCGGAAGTCGGCCACCTCCTGTCGTCGCCAGCGCATCAACTCGTCGATGGTGATCACCGGCAACTCGTACTCCTCGGCGAAGCGGTCGATGTCCTGTCCCCGCGCCATCGTTCCGTCCGGATTCATCAGCTCGCACAACACGGCCGCCGGCTTGAAGCCGGCCAGACGCGCGAGATCGACAGCACCTTCGGTGTGACCGCGCCGGCCGAGCACGCCGTCCGGATGCGCACAGAGTGGAAATACATGGCCGGGCCGCACCAGGTCATCCGGCTGCGCGCCGTCGGCGATTGCCGCATTGATCGTCGTGACTCGGTCAAGCGCGGAAACGCCCGTCGTGACGCCATGGCGCGCCTCGATGGAGACCGTGAATGCGGTGCTGAACCGGCTCTCGTTGCGCGCCACCATCGGTGGCAACTCGAGCCGGTCGACGACATCCTTGGTCAGGCAGAGACAAACGATGCCGCTGCATTCGCGGATCAGCAGTGCCATGGTCGGCACTGTCAGGGTCTCCGCGGCGACGATCAGATCGGCTTCGTTCTCCCGATCCTCGTCGTCGATCAGGATCACTGGACGCCCTGCGCGCATGGCTTCAATGGCGTCAGCCATTCGTGCGCCGAGGTCGGGAGGGGAGTGGGAACTGCTACTACAGAACTGCGGTTGTGAAAACATGAAACGCTCCTCGCTAAAGTTAAGTGGCGAAAAAACGTTCCAGGGCAAGCGCAAACATCCGCGCGAACGCCAGTCTCCTGGCATATCGCGTGGATATCGGCATCCTCTTTCATCCGGACTGTGACCGTCGGCTCTGGCATCGCACCAGATCTGCTGACCCTGCGGAACCGCAGGCGCTCGCGGGCTCGCCCGAACAGCAGGCTTACCGCCGGTGGGGAGTTTCACCCCGCCCCGAAGACGCAGGCGGAGTCTAGCACCCCGGCGATGTGATCGTCATTGCCCGTCCAGGCGCAACAAGGTCGACAGCAACGCCAGGCCGCGCTCCATCTGCTCGCGGGTGGCATGGCTGTAGTTCAGTCGCATGTACTCCTGAGTTCTTCCATCGGGGTAGAAGGCCTCGCCGGGCATGAAGACGACACCTGCTTCCATGGCCTGCGCCAGCAGTGCCCGCGTCGCTTTGTGGCGGAGCAGGCGCACCCAGAAGAACAGGCCGCCGCGCGGCACCTCCCACTCGGCGATATCGCCGAGATGGCGGTTCAGCGCTGCCTGCATCGCATCGCGGCGTAGCCGATAGCCATTGCGCAGCCTTACCACGTGCATGCTCCGTTCGTCGCTGCGCAGCCAATGGCTGACGGCAAGCTGGCCGGGCCGCTGGGTATGCAGGTCCGAGGCCTGTTTGAGGTTGATCAGGCGTTGCATCAGATCTTCTCGCGCCGCCAGATAACCGAGACGCCAGCCGGGCCAGAGGATCTTGGAGAAGCTGCCGAGGTAAATCCATGGCGCGCGCTTGAGCAGGGCGCTGATCGGCGTCGCGGGATGAGTGAGGTCAAGCGCCAGGGTGCGGTAGGGATCGTCCTCGATCAACAGCGTGCCGTAGTGGTCGAGCAAGTCGGCCACAGCGCGGCGCGCTTCCGGGCTGTAGCAGGTGCCGGCGGGATTCTGGAAAGTGGGGACGAGATAGACGCAGCTCGGCTTGTGTTTGGCCAGTCGCTGTTCCAGTTCCGCCAGATCCGGCCCGTTCGCCAGTAGCGATACAGTGGCGATGTCGGCGCCGAACAATTGAAACACTTGCAGCGCGGCGAGATAGGTTGGCGCCTCGGTGAGCATCGGCGTCCCGGCATCGATCATCAACTTGGCCGCCAGGTCCAGGCCCTGCTGCGAACCGGCCAGAGGCAGGATCTGCGCAGGCGTCACCGCCAGGCCGGTCTCGCTGACCCACTGCGCAACGGCTTCGCAGTAGGCGGCTTCGCCCTCGGTCGCACCGTACTGATAGAGTGACGGATCGGTGATGGCGTCCATCGGGAGCGGCGGCATCAAGTCCGCTGCCGGTAGTCCGCCGGCGAAGGAGATCATGTTGGGCCGATTCGCGGTAGCCAGAATCTCGCGGACCAGTGACGACTTGAGTCGGCTGATTCGTTGCGACAATCGGGGCTGGCACAGTTCACCACCCATGGCGCGCTCCATATAGGTCAAGTATATTGACTAATATGGCGCTGACGGCAATAAAAGTCAATAAGGTTGACTCAATGAGTTCTGCTCGAAATCAGTCACTGCACGAAGCCATCGAGTTGTTCCACTTCGCGTTCCGCGCCTTCACGGCGCGGCCGGATGAAATACTCGCGCAACGGGGTCTGGCCCGGATGCATCATCGCGTTCTGTATTTCGTTGCGCGCCGGCCCGGCCAGCGCGTCAGCGATCTGCTGGCGACCCTGGGCGTCAGCAAGCAGGCGCTGCATGGACCGCTGCGGCAACTGGTCGACGCCGCGCTGGTTCAAGTCGAGCCGGACCCGGAAGATCGCCGCGGCCGCTGCCTTTCCTTGACTGCCGAAGGCAAGGCGCTGGAGTCGAAACTCTCGGCGACGCAACGGGACATCCTGAGCCGCGTCTTTCGTCAGCAAGGCGCCGATGCCGAGGCCGGCTGGCGCCAGATCATGGCCGCGCTGGCCGACGAGGTGCGGCCGGAATAGGGCCGCATTAATCCAGCAGCGTCACGCTTCTATTGATGCCGCAGAAAATACGAAATCGCCCCGAGTTCGTGTTGCATGAATTCGACGAAGAGCCGCACCTTGGCGGGGATCTGCCGGGCGGACGGAAAGACTGCGTGAATGCCGTAGCTGGGAGTGCGGGCCTCGGTCAAAACCGGGCGCAGTAGCCCGGACTTGATTTCCGGGTCGACCATCCAGAGCGGCAGCCGGGCGATGCCGAGCCCGGCGACAGCCGCTTCCTTCAGCGTTAACAGGTTGTTGCTGCGGTAGTTGCTGGCAATTGCCACCGACTGCGCGGCCGTCTTGCCGCCAAACTTCCATTCCAGCGGATGTTCTTCGTTGGCGTAGGCGAGGCAGTTATGGGCGACGAGGTCTTGCGGTCGTTGCGGCGTGCCGCGGCTGGCCAGATAGGCGGGAGAGGCCACCGCCAGAAACGGGCTCTCACCCAGCTTGCGCGCCACCAGTCCGGCTGTCTTGAGGTGGCCCAGGCGGATGGCGACATCGATGTTCTGCTCGACCAGATTCGAAGGCTGATCGTTCAGGTCGAGCTGGATCGACAGCAGCGGATGCATCTCGTGGAAGCGGATCACGCGCGGCGAAATGAACATCAGCCCGAACGGCACCGGCGCGGCGACATGCAGCGAGCCGGAGACGCCGGACTTGGCTTCCTTGAGCGACGCGTCCGCTTCATCGAGATCGGCCAGGACTTGCCGGCACTGCTCGTAGTAGCGGCGGCCGGCTTCGGTGAGCGACACATTGCGTGTGCTGCGGCTCACCAGCCGAACGCCGAGGTCGGCTTCAAGCGCGTTGATGGCCTTGCTGATTGCCGATTGCGTTACCGCCATGTCGCGCGCCACGGCGGAGAAACTCGCGCGTTCGGCGACCCTGACGAAAGTTCTGAGTTGAGTGAGTTTGTCCATCGTGTTCGATCTGCCTATGCCCATCCGGAATAGGCGATATGAATGCGTTGCGGATTCCGTCGCCGTGCCGGAGTCACTACAGTACATCACTCCAACCCAACCATTCAGCGAGATCAAGCCATGAAGAAAATTCTCTTTGCCCTCACCAGCCACGACCGCAAGGGCAACACTGGCCAGCCGACCGGCTTCTACGTGCCCGAAGCCGCGCATCCCTGGGCCATATTGCGCGACGCCGGCTACGCGATCGAATTCGTCAGCCCGAAAGGCGGCAAGCCACCGATGGATGGCGTCGATGCCGCCGACCCGATCAGCCGCGCGTTTCTGGCCGCGGCGGACGTGACGCGGCAGCTCGAAACGACGCCAACGCCGGCGGCCGTGCGCGCCGAAGATTATGCGGCGATCTTCTATGTCGGCGGCCACGGAACAATGTGGGACTTCCCGGACGATCAGCCTTTGGCAAAGCTTGCCGTCGCCATCTACGAGGCCGGCGGCGTTGTCGGCGCGGTCTGCCACGGCCCTGCCGGCCTGGTGAACCTCAAGCTGTCCGATGGTCGCTACCTGGTCAGCGGCAAGCGCGTTGCCGCCTTCACCGACGACGAGGAGCGGGCCGCACAGCTCGACGCCGTGGTGCCGTTCCTGCTGGCCAGCAAGCTTCAGGAACGAGGCGCCACGCATCTTGCCAAGCCCAACTGGCAGGCCAACGTCGTGGTCGATGGCCGGCTGGTGACAGGACAGAACCCAGCGTCGGCCGAGGGCGTCGGCCGGGAAATGGCGCTGCTGCTCAACGCGTCTTGCTAGTCCGAAAGTCAGTCGTGGTGGTACGCCGGACATGGGGGCGGTGTAGCCGGATCCGCCTCGTCCGCTGCCGGCAATCGGCGCGGTCGTTCCGATGGGGAGTTGTGGGCGATAATGCCCGCTAGGCCGGGCGCCAGAGAAGCCCGGCGACAGTCCCAGGGAGACCCCAGTGCAGGAGCCGGCGAGCGATGGATAGCGCGACAAACCGTGGTGGAAACGGCAGCGCGAGTTCTTCCCGCGACTGGGTCGGCGACGCCTGGGGCGGGCTTGCCGCAATGCTGGTGGCATTGCCGTCGGCGATTGCCTTCGGGGTTGCCATCTTTTCGGCGCTGGCCGGTTCGCTCGCCGCCCAGGGCGCCTTGGCCGGCATCCTCGGTGCGACGGCGCTGGGCCTGCTGGCGCCGCCGTTCGGCAGCCGCTCGCGGCTCATCTCCGCGCCCAGCGCACCGGCCGCGGCCGTGCTCGCCGCCCTGGCGACAACATTCACGCAACAGGGCGGTGCGGCGCCGACGATCCTGATCCAGATCGGCATCATCGGCTTGCTGGCGGGCGCCATCCAGGTCGGCTTCGGTACCGCCGGCATCGGCCGCCTGATCAAGTTCATTCCGTTTCCGGTGGTCAGCGGCTATCTCAGCGGCGTCGGCCTCATCATCATCGGCAGCCAGCTGCCGAAGTTCGTCGGCGCGCCGGCGGGCGCCAGCCTGCTCGACGCCGCGCGCGCGCCGTCGGTGTGGATGTGGCAGAGCATTCTGGTTGGCTCCGTCGTCATTGCCGCGATGGTGCTGACGCCGCGCTTGACCAAGGCCGTGCCCGCCGCGATCCTGGCGCTGCTGGCGGGTTGTGCGACGTACCTGATTTTGGCGCTGATCGATCCGGCACTCATGACCATCGAGCGCAATCCTCTGGTCATCGGCGCGCTGGGCAGTGGCGACGCCGGCGCCGGCGATGCGCTGAGCCGCTACTGGCTCGCGCTCCAGAGCCTCGGCTTCCACGAAATCGCGCAAGTGCTGGCGCCCGCGCTGACGCTGGCGACGCTGCTTTCCATCGATACGCTCAAGACTGGCCTGGTCATGGACACCATGACCAACAGCCACCACGATCCCGACCGCGAGCTGATCGGGCAGGGCATCGGCAACATCGCGGCGTCCATCGTCGGCGGCGTTCCCGGTTCCGGCACCATGGGCGCCTCGCTGGTCAACCTGTCGAGCGGCGCCAAGACCTGGCGCTCCGCGCTGATGGCCGGTGGTTTCTCGCTGCTGGCCTTCCTGCTGCTGTCGGGCCTGATCGCCTGGGTGCCGATCGCGGCCCTGGCCGGCATCCTGATCGTCATCGGTTTTCGCATGATCGATCGCCACAGCCTGACCTTCTTCTTCACGCCGGCGACGCGGCTCGATTTTCTGGTGATCCTCTCGGTGATCCTGGTGGCGGTGTTCGGCAACCTGATCGCCGCTTCCGGCGTCGGCGTGGCGCTGGCGATCATCCTGTTCATCCGCGAACAGACGCGCAGCTCCGTCGTCCGCCATCGCATCGAAGGACAGGAGATCGTTTCCAAGCGGACACGGTCCGAACTGGAGTTGTCCGGCACCGAAGCGGATGCGAGCAACATGGTCGTCTTCGAGTTGCAGGGCAGTCTCTTCTTCGGCACGGCCAACCAGTTGCAGACCGCGCTGGAACCCGAGGCCGGCGTCCGCAAGTACATCGTTCTCAGCATGCGTCGCGTCCAGTCGCTGGACGTCACCGCCACCCACGTCCTCGAGCAGATCAAGGACACGCTGGAGCAGCATCACGGCTATCTCGTGTTCTGCGATATTCCCAAGGGCCTGCCCAGCGGCCTCAAGATGAAGCGCTTCCTCAAGGATACCGGGGTGGTGCGCCCCACCAACAGCGCCTTCGCTTTCCGCCAGCTCGACGACGCGCTGGAGTGGATCGAGAGCCAGGAACTGGCCGAGAAAACGGCCGAGCCGAACGACAGCGCGCCCGTGGAACTCGCCGACATGCCGTTCCTGGCGGGCTGTTCCCCGGAAGCCATGACGGCGCTGGCGGCCGTCGTCGAGTTACGCCTGGTCAAGGAAGGCAAGCGCGTGTTCAAGGCAGGCGGCGACAGCGATGCGCTGTTTTTCCTCCGGCGTGGCGTCGTCAAGCTCACCGTACCGATCCACAAGAAGGAAAGCTACCACCTCGCCACCTGCGGCCCGGGCGATCTCATCGGCGCCAAAGGCTTCATCGAAGTCCACCGCCAAGCCATGGATGCGCTGGCCCTGGCCGACTCGGATGTGTACGTGCTGACGCGAGAACAGTTCGAAGTGCTTGCGGTCGATTTCGGCGACCTCGCCGTCGCCCTGGTCGGCAAACTGGCGCGCGACCTCGCCACCCGGCTGCATACCGCCATCACCGAGGTGCAGGTGCTGCGCAGCTGAGAAGCTGGGCAAAGTCAGTCGTGGTGTGACCGGAGGGAATCCCCGTGGGAGTACGCCGCTACGCGGTCGGCTTTTTGCCTGCCAGTTCCCGATCCAGCTGCCGCGCGAAGGCGTGCTGGTCGCTGGAGGAAAACGCTGCCGGCCCGCCGGTTTCGACGCCTGTCGAGCGCAGCGTGTCCATGAAGTTGCGCATCGTCAGCGCGGCGGCGATACTGCCTTTGTCGTAGGGGTCGCCGCGCGGCGTCAGTACCCGGACGCCCTTGGCGATCACCTCGGCGGCCAGCGGAATGTCAGACGTGATGACCAGGTCGCCCGCCTCGGCACGCCGCACGATCTCGTTGTCGGCGACGTCGAAACCCTTCGGCACCTGCACCGCGCGGATATGCGGCGAGCGCGGCACCGTCAGCATCTGGTTGGCGATCAGCGTCAGGGCAATGCCCGTGCGCGTCGCCGCCCGGAACAGGATCTCCTTGATCGGCTTCGGGCAGGCATCGGCATCGACCCAGATTTGCATGGTGCCCAGGGTCGCTTTTCCGGCTATTGGGGCTTGGGCACAAGCACGACGTTCGGCAAGCCCTGGAAGTGCGCGTCGCAGGTGAGCAGTTCGGCGCCGTTTTCGGCAGCGGTGGCATAGACCACTGCATCGGCGGTGGCGAGCTTGTGCTGGCGCCACATTTCGGCGGCGCGCAGTGCGGTGCGCGTATCCAGCGGCGCGACGACGCACTTCTGCGTGTAGGCGATCATCTGGTCCGCCTGATCTTCGCCGACCTCACGGGTCAGCCACTTCGCCAGTTCCAACTGCACGATGGTCGGCACGATGCAGTCCGCCTTGTCGGGGATTTCCTTGGCCAACTTCTTGCGCAGCGGGCCGCCGATCAGCCACTCGATCCACGCAGAAGTATCGACAACGCGCATCAGTAGCGGTCCTGACGATCGCGGTAGTTGGCGGGATTGGCGCCCTTGGCGATGCCGGCAAGCTGCGCGAGTTCCGGTACGGGGATCAGCAAGACACCTGTCGCCTTGGGAACGAAGACGAATTCCTGCCCTGCGCTCCAGTGCTGCTCGTCACGGATAGCCTTGGGAATTGAAATCTGGAATTTGCTGGACAGCGTCGCGGTTGTTGTCATGATCTTACCTCGCTCATATCGATATGATAGTGGTAAGAATATCACCATGGAGCGAGTTGTGCGAACATCATGCGAAAGTCGGTCGCGGCGGCATCCTGTCTGCAAACCGGCGGATCCGCGGCAAAGTCCGGGCACTCTACGGCTAGGCTGAAAAGTGGTAGCGGTTGCGCCCTTCGGACTTGGCTTCGTACATCGCCCGGTCCGCCGCGTGCGTGAGCGCGTCCGGCTCGTCGGCATTGTCGGGGCACATGGCGATGCCGATGCTTGCTGAAATGTGGGCGGTTGCCTGACCGAGGACGAACGGGGCGGCCAGTGCCTCGATGACGTCATCGGCGATTCGCGCAACAGCCTCGCGGTCTTCCACGCACTGCAACACCACCGTGAATTCGTCGCCGCCCAGTCGCGCCACCGTGTCCGAGTTGCGCACGCAGGCGGCGATGCGCCGCGCCGTTTCGACCAGCAACTGATCCCCGACCACGTGGCCGAGCGTGTCGTTCACTTCCTTGAAGTGGTCGAGGTCGATGAACAGCAGCGCCAGCGACTGCTCGTCGCGGTGGTTCTTGTTGATGGCCTGCTGCAAGCGGTCGCGGAACAGGCTGCGGTTGGGGAGGTCGGTGAGCGGATCGTGCTGGGCCAGATGTTCGAGCCGCTGCTCAGTTTCCTTCCTCTGCGTGATGTCGGTGAAGACGCCGACATACTGTGTCAGCTGGCCGGCAGCGTCCCGGACGGCGCTAACGGTCATCAGCACCACGGTGATGGCGCCCGCCTTGGTTCGGTTCCAGATCTCTCCCCGCCAGTATTCCTGCTTTTCGACGGTCTCGAAGAGCTGCTGGAAAAAATTCTCGTCGTGGTGCCCCGAATTGAGCATGCGGGAAGGTTGGCCGACGGCTTCCTCGCGGGAATAGCCGGTCAGTTCGCAAAATGCCTGGTTGACGTCGAGGATGACACCCCGGGGATCCGTGATGAGAATGCCGTCGTGGCTGCTCTCAAAGACGCGCAAGGCGAGGCGACGTTGTTCTTCAATCCGGTGGCGCTCGCTGACGTCTTCCTTGACGGCGAGGTAATGGCTGACCAGACCATCCGCATCGACGATGGGCAGGACGCGGGCGAATTCCCAGAATATCTCGCCGTTCTTGCGCCGGTTGCACAGTTCCCCCGTCCAGACCTTGCCAGCCGAGATCGTGGCCCACAACTGTTCGTAGACCTCGGGGGAAGTGAGGCCTGATTTGAGCATGCGGGGATTCTGGCCCAGAACCTCCTCGCGCGAATAGCCGGTGATTTCGGTGAACTTTGGATTGGTGTACGTGATGTGCGCGTCCGTGTCGGTGATGACGATCGACACCGGCGATTGCTCGACCGCCCACTGAAACTTGCGCAGTTCCGATTCGACTCGCTTGCGCTCTGTGATGTCGCTGCCTTCCGCCAGGGCGAGGACCAGCTTGCCGGTTTCGTCGAGGATCGGATGCAGTTGGAAGTCCACATGGTGCAGGGTGCCATCCGTGCCCGGGTGGTTCGTTTCGAAGCGGCTCGAGCGGCCGGCCGCCAGGTCGGTGACAGCCTGCCTCAGGCGGGCTTGAAGCGCGGCGTCGTGGGTCCACCAGGGCGTGTTCCAGAAGGGTTTGCCGATCAGGTCTTCCGGCCAGCAATCGCCGATCAGTTGCATGGCCGAGTGATTGAAATCCCGCAATGTGCCGTCGAGATCCAGGATGCTCATGTACTCGCGCGCCTGGTTGAAGACGGCGCGGCGGCGCATTTCGCTGTCCTGCAATTGCTGGCGGGTCCGGCGGCCGTCGCGCAGCGCGAAATCGAGATACTCGGTTTCCAGTTGCCGGACCACGTCGTGCTCGGAAAGTATGCCGGCAACCTCGCCGCGCTCTCCCACCACCACCAGGTGCCGGATGCGCTGGGACTGCATGCGCTCCATCGCATCGTGCAGGTTGGTGCCCGTCGGAATGGTCGCCACGGGCGTACTCATCACCTCGGCCAGAGGCAGCTCCAGCGTGCTCTTGCCGTCGCGGTAGAAGCGCACCGCGTCCCGCTCGGTGATCATGCCGACGGGCATTCCATCCACGGCGACGACGGCGCAGTTTGCGTCACGTGCGGTCATCGCTGCCACGGCTTCGCGCACCAGCGCGGTGGGCGGCAATACTGGCATCCGGGCACTCATGATCGAGCGCACGTCCTGCATGCGGCGATAGAACTCGAGCCCCAGGTGGAAGCGGAAGTCGCTTTCGCTGACGATGCCGACCGGATGGCTCGCCTCGTCGGTGACCAGCAGATGGCGCACGCCCTTTTCCGACATCAGGTGGTAGGCGTCGTGCACGGCCATGTCCTTCATGGCGGTCACCAGCGGATGTCCCATGATCTTGGACACGACCTGCTCGGGCGGGATAGTTCCTTGCAGCGCGCGCAGGATGTCCCGTTCGGTAACGATTCCCACCGGCTGGGCAAACTCCATCACCAGCACCGAGCTGATGCGGGCCGTTTCCATCACCTCCGCAGCGCGGGCCAAGGTCGCGTCATGGCCTATCGCAACGATGTTCCACGTCATCAACTGCGCGAGCGAGTGATCGGTCATCGGCGGGCGAACAACACAAGAGACCTGCTTATTCTACGAGCATGGCGTCCGCCAAGCTACTACTAAAGTCATGCGCACGGCCGGTCAGGGGTTTGTTACCGGCTGGTCAGGCGGCCCCGTCACTCAGCACCTGGGAAGTCCAGACGAGCGCTTCGACGGCGATCGGGGCGTAGGTTTCGTCGTCGATGCCGCAGGCATTCAGCGCCTGCTCCAATCGATCGGCGGGGGTGTTGGGGTCCACTTCGAGCGTCACCAGGGCTAGGGCATCGCTGCACGGGCCTGGGCGGCCGAGCAGCGCATCGCGCACGCTGTCGGGCAGCGCCGCCTTTTCGACCAGTTCGGGCAGCGGCCGGCCGAGCGCCCGGTCCAGCAGCGAGAACAAGCCGATCAGGAAAAGCTGCTCCGGCAGTTGGGGAACTTTGCCCTTGCCGGCCAGCAGTTCGAGCGTGCGGCCCCGCGTCAACGCGCGTTCCGAAAGCAGGTGTTCCTGGTAGCCGGGCTTTTCGAAGTCGAACAGCAGCAGGGAAGTCCAGCGGTAGAACTTGTCGCGCCCCAGGAGAACGAGCGCCTCGGTGAGGCTGTCGACCTTTTTCTGCAAGCCCACAGCCGCCGAATTGAGATAACGCAGCAGCTTGTACGACAGAGTCGGCTCGTTCTTGAGTTCATTGGCGATCGCGGCATAGCTTTGCTCGGTCCGCAGCATATTGAGGATCGACAGGGCCGCCACCCGGTTGATCGTGTTGTGGGTCGGCCGCAGGTTGTCGTGGTTCGCGACGAAGGGCCCTTGAAACAGATCGAAACCGCACTTGTAGCAGAGCTGGTAGTCGTCATCGCTTTGCGCGTCGCCGGCGAGCAACTGAAGCGGTGCGCCGCTAGCCGTCCGCACGGCCTTGAGCTTGCGGGTCAGCGTGCGCAGGTCGAGGCCGTTGAATGCGGTGACATCGATCAGCACGAAGTCGACCGCGGCGATCAGCGGACATTCGGCGTCGGTGGCGTCGGCAACTCGGAGGCCAACGCGAAATCCCTTCTCCTGCAATCGGGCCAGCCCGGCCGCCAGCACGTTCCAGTCGTCCTTCTCGGCATTCGCTTCGAAGATGAGTACCGTGTTGTCCCGCGGCAAGCGGTCAATGGCCTCGTTGGCCAGAGACTCGATCGAGAGGCAGATCAGGGCCAGCCGGGCACCGAGCAGAGAAGCGGCGCGGTGCAGTTCGAGCCGGGTCAGGAGCGCCACATCGTAGGCGCGCGCGGCGATGCCGCCGCGTCGGGTCATCCGCGCCTTCAGGCGCGTCACCAGCGAAAACTCGTAGCCGGCGACCTGTTCCGTGCGGTTCAGTATCGCGTCGCGGCGCACGAAGGAATGACTCGTTCCGTCGGCATTCGTGCCCATCGCCTTGGGCTCGGATTGAGCGAAGCCATCCAGAATCCGAGGCATGTCCGCCTGCGCGTCGTTAGCGACTGACGGCGACTCGGTCCCTCGCTGGAACAAACTTCGAAGAAAGCGCAGCAAACCCATTCGTGACCCTCCCTGGCCGCTGGCAATCATAACCGCTGCGGAGGCTGTCGAGCGCACTGGCAAGTGTCGCCGTGGCGTGACCGGAGGGAATCCCCGCGGGAGTACAGCTGACGTTGGCAATCCACGACAGTTTCCCTGATGATTCCAGAAAAGGTCTAATCCACGAAACGCAGCGCCGTGAAAGCCGCTGGTGCGGGACTCTTGTGAAGGAAGAACAGTGGGACAACAGCATCGTCTTGTCAGTGGGCTTGTGGTCTGCCTGTTCAGCCTGTCGCTGTCTTCTTGCGGCGGTGGTGGTGGCAGCAGTAGCAGCAGCAGCGGTAGCAGCAGCGGTGTCGGGAGCAGTACCGGTAGTAGCAGTACCAGCAGCAGTAGCGGTGGCAGTAGTGGTGGCAGTACCGGTAGCGGAAGCAGCAGTGGTGGCACGATTTCATTCGTCCTGAAGAACCAGGATGCAGCCACGCACGCGCCACCGTCCGGCGTCACCGCCGCCCAATACGACTACAACCTGTTCACGCCCAACGCCGCCAATTTTCCTGCCGTGGGTGGTACCTACACCGATCCCGTCTTTGGCGCGCCCGTGCGCCGATTGACGAACGTCGTCGGGAATGTGAATCACGATGATATCTACGCTCACCATTGGGCCAACGCCAACGGGATGTTTGCCTTTACCAATGGACCATCGCAACAGTTGGACATTGTCAAAGTCGCGGACGGCACCAAGCCCTATTCCAACCAACCGCAGGGCTCCATGTCCTACGAAACTTACTGGGACGCGCTGGATCCGGACAAGTATTACTACTACAACGGCGCGAGCCTGATACGCCGAAGTTTGCAGGCGCAAACCAATACGACGGTGAAGACATTCCCGGCCGCGCTTGAGTCGCTGGGTGGATCGCTGAACTTCCAAAGCCGGGACGGCCGTTACTTTGTCGTTCAATACGATGGCACCGCCAAGGTTTGGGACAGCCAGACCGATACCCTTTACGCCGGTTCGTTTGCGCCGCTCGATTCGACCGGCTGGGTGTCGATCACTCCGGATGCCAAGTATGTGGTGACCGCCGGGGAATGGCTGCACTATTCCTACGCGATCGACCACACTGCAAAGAGCATCGCGAGTTCCCCGACCATGTTCTGGGATCGCTGCGGAGATCATGGCGTCCTGATCTCGCCATCGGACGGCAAGAGCTATCTCGTCACGCACTCCTGTTACAACACCCCGGGCGTTTACCGCGTGGATCTTTCCAAGAATCAAAGCGGTCGCACCGATGCACAGCAGCTTGCCGACAACCAACTCTTGTTGAACGTGGATTGGCCCGACCAGGACGGACACTTTTCCGCGGTTTCCAGAGGGCCATTGGCAGACTGGGTGTTCGTCGATACGGAGAACGTGACGACGAATCCCGGTGCCAGCGACTTCAATTCTTCAACGGCGGGCTGGACGCCGTACCGGAACGAGATCATCGCCATCAACGTGCTCACCCTGCGGGTTCGCCGCCTCGCCCAGCATCGTTCGCGTGGCATGGGCATCACCGGCGACGGCTACTTCAACCAACCGCGCGTGAGTTGCGCCTGGGACGGGTCCGCTGTCTTGTGGACGAGCAACTACAACGTCGGTTCGCCCACAGGGTATTCCGACATGTACACGATTCAGTCTCCCATTCAGTAAGAGCCGGGATTGCCTGAGGTTTCGCGTTGCGAAAGTCAGCCGTGGCGTGACCGGAGGGAATTCCCACGGGAGTACGGCTCTAGCAGCCTGTCGGACTTGAATCTGGCCGGCGGGGTGATTCCGCGATCCGGAACGAATCGGCGCGTTTCAGGCTGAAATCAGGTCGTTTTGCCATGGAAACGTGATGCCCTTGTTCTATTGCCCTACTGTGGACGCAATACGGCCATGCGCTTCAAATTCCACGCGAGGCAGACCAGCGTCCATTCGTTCTGGACA
>PMIH01000081.1 GCA_003158255.1 Rhodocyclaceae bacterium | reverse complement strand
CTGCGGGGTACCTTGCGCCTGATCTACCGGCGGCCCGGGCACCGGGTATATCTGGTCGAAGGCCGGGCTGAAAGAGGTCGACTGAAGGCCTACATTCCCACGGTCGGCGCGAAAATGCTCACATCGTACCAATACTGGGAAGGCAAGAACGGCTTCGAAAGCCACCTGCAGACCTGGACGGCCCTGGATTCCGCCATTCTCGGTGTCTTGGCACGTACCGCCCGCGGCTACATCAAGGGGCGTCAGGACGAGTTCATCGCCTACATCAACGGGAACGTGGCCACCTGCGGGGAGTTTGCTGAATTGAGCCCCCGCGATTTCCATGGCCCCCTCCAGCGGGACGGGGATCCGACGGCCCTGCGCGAGTTTGAAGCGCTCTTCACGGGGAAGTGATGCGCTTTCCGTTTGCCGCGTCCTTCCGGGCCCTGACCCGGCCCGGCACTGCCTTCGCTCCGCCTCCGCCCCGCCTTGGTAGAGCCGTCCGTGACATGGCCTTGGTATGGATGCCCCTGGCCCTGGCGAACACGGCGTGGACCGTGTGGCGGGCGATTCGCACCTATGAAGTCCTGAGGAGGGGTGGCAACCCGTCCGGCATCCTGGAGCGGCTCGGAGTGGATCCTGCGGATGTCCACGATCTGATCGGCACGCTGCCCGCACCTCCTGGCTTCGGGCGGATCTGGCCTTGGCTGCTGCTGGTGGTGCCGCTGGGCGTGCTCGGCGCGCTGCTGGCGGTGACTCTGCGTGGCCTGCCCGATGACGTCTTCTTCAAGGTCGGCCTGATCGCCATCATCGGCTTATCTTCGAAGAACGCCATTTTGATCATCGAATTTGCCAAGACGCTCAACGAACAGGGTATGGGACTGATCGAAGCGACGCTCGAGGCTTGTCGCCTGCGCTTCCGACCTATCCTGATGACGTCGCTCGCCTTCATTCTCGGCGTACTGCCGCTCGCCATTTCGACCGGTGCCGGCGCTCAGAGCCGTCATGCCATCGGGACCGGCGTCATGGGCGGCATGATCGCGGCCACCTTCCTGGCCATCTTCCTGGTACCGGTGTTTTTCGTCGTAGTCCGACGGTTCTTCCCGGGCAAGCCCGGCAAGGAGCAGCATCATGAGTAGGCTCGTCGTCCTGGCAACTGCCGCAGTGCTCGGAGCATGTTCGCTTGCGCCCGAGTACCAGCGGCCCGCGGCGCCCGTTGCCGGCACCTGGCCGGAAGCGGTCAGCGCCAGCGACCGCGCGGCAACGAGCCTTGCTTGGCCGGCCTATTTTCCGGATCCGATGCTGCAAAGCCTGATTTCCGCCGCGCTCGAACACAACCGCGATCTGCGCATCGCCGTCGCCCGCGTCGAAGAAGCACGGGCGCTTTACGGCATTGCCCGCGCCGATCGGTTGCCGACCTTCGATCTCGCCACCAGTCGCAGCGCCAGTCGTACGCCGGCCGATTTGTCGACCATCGGTCGGGCGTACACGGCACAGCGTTACGACTTCAATGTCTCGATGTTGTCGTTCGAACTGGATTTCTGGGGGCGGGTGGCCAATCTGACCGAAGCCGCGAAAGCCAGCTACCTGGCGACTGACGAGGCTCAGCACGCGTTCCGCCTATCGCTGGTGGCCGATGTCGCCAACGCCTGGTTCTCCCTGCTGGAAATGACGGAACGTACCGCCATAGCCCGGGAAACGCTGACCACCCGGGAAGAAACGCTCCATCTCATCACCAAACGTCGCGATGCCGGCGTCGCCGGCGACCTCGATTACCTGGCAGCCGATGGCGCCGACCAGGCGGCGCGTGCCGATCTGGCGAGCCTCGAGCGGCAGCTGGCGGCCGCAACCAACGCCTTGACGCTGCTAGTTGGCAAGCCGCTCGACAACACCGCTCCCGTGCGCAAGCTTTCCGAACAGGGCGTCGTCGCCGACCTCAACGCCGGCCTGCCGTCGGACGTGCTGGTTCAGCGACCCGATGTTCTCGCCGCCGAACAAAAACTTATTGCAGCGAATGCCAACATTGGTGCAGCGCGGGCGGCCTTTCTGCCGCGCATCTCATTGCTTGGTTCTTTCGGCACCGCCAGTGCTGCTCTCTCTGGGCTGTTCAAGGACGGCAGTCGCGCGTGGACATTCCAGCCGGCCTTGCTGCTGCCTTTGTTCGATTTTGGTCGCAATGCTGCAAATACCGACCTGGCCGCCGCGCGCAAGGTGATCGCCGTTGCCGAGTACGAGCGGACGATCCAGCAGGCATTCCGCGAGGTCGCCGACCTGCTGGCGGCACGCGACAAACTGGCCGTCCAACTGGCGGCACTGGAAGCCGCAGAAAAGGCACAGACAGAGCGATTGCGAATTGCCGATGCTCGCTACCAAGCCGGCATCAGCAGCTATCTTGAAGTCCTGGATGCTCAACGCGAACTGTACGCTGCCCAGCAGGGTGCCGTGCAGACGCGACGTGCCTGGCTGTCGACGGCCGCCCAGCTCTACAAGGCGCTCGGCGGCGGCGACGCGGTGGAGAAAGCTTCCTGATCAGGCCAATGCCCGCAAGCGGGCATCGAGGTTCGACAGGCGGTCATTGAAAGCTTCGAGTTCCTGCCGGAACTCGGTCAATTGCCGGCTGGGAACCAGTACCCGGGCTTCCTCGCCCAGATACTCGGCGACGTTTTCGGCGACGTTGTGTGCCGCCTGCTTCTGCCACAAAGTCAGTCGTGACGACACGCCAATAATGCGGTGGGCGGCGATGTCGCCGACCACGCGAGAGAGATCCTCCTCGGCATCCCAGCGCAGGTTCTTCAACACGAAAGAAAGTGACGTGGCGAACTCGGCATTGCCGGTCACGTGCGCCGCAGCCATCGCCCGGTCGATGCCCTGAAGTGCCACCAGCGGCGTGTCGGCCGGAAGCGCGACGGTGACGTCAACGTCAGCCACCGTCGTTGCCTCGAAAAGACCGTCGGCTGCCACCGCGAACGCCAGTTGCCAGGGCGGCATGTCAAAGCGCGCCCGCCGTCCGGCGAATGCACTCAATTGCTCACGCGCCCAACTCGCCTGGCCCAGCAGGTGGTTGAGCGCGCCGAGGACGAGGTTCTGGATCACTGGATTTGCTGAATACCGGCCACCAGCCAGCCGCTGCCGCCGGACACCGGCTTGACGAGGTGCCAGATCTCGGCGAAGGGCTTGGCGACACCCGCGTCCTCGCGGATCAGGCCGGAGAAACGCACGCTGGCGATGAATTGATTGCCTTCGGTCACCAGTTCCAGAAGCTCGGCGTCGAGCTGCTGGACATCGGTTTCCTGCTTCGATTTGCCGCGTTCTTCGTACTGCATCTGGATCTCGGCGAACACCTCGGGCCCGAGAAACTGCTTCAGGTCATCGAGGTTGCCGGCGTCATTGGCCGCTTGCAGGCGAATGAAGTTCAGCTTGGCCTGACGCAGGAAACCATCGGTATCGAAACCGGCGGGCACCTCGGCGGTTGTGCCGCCACTCGCGGCCGCGATCGGCGCGGCGGTCGGTTCAAAACGCATCGGTGCGCTGCCTGCACCCGCCAGCTCGGCGTGCCGCGACGACTGACTTTGGCCAAAAAACCGACGGAAGATAAACACCGCTGCCATGACCAGCAGCAAGATCATCATGAAGTTGGCGACGCCTTCACCCATGCCGAAGTGCGACAGCAGCGCCGCGATGCCGATGCCGGCAGCCAGGCCGGCGATGGGACCGAGCCAGCGGCTCATGCCCGAGGGTTGGGGTGCAGCGGTCGGTGCGACGGCTGGTTTTGCCGGCACCGCAGACGGCGCGACGCTGGTCGGCGCGGTCGGTGCCGGGGCGGCTTTCTGCACCGGTGCCGAGCTTCGGTTCATACCGAAAGAACGGCTGCCGCCGAGGCGAGCGGCTTCCGCGTCCTGCGCGAAGACGCCAGCGCCGATGACGACGGCGAAGAGTGCAATAGCGATGTTTCTCATGGATTTGTTGCTCCGGTGAATGCCCGTTACAGCTTGTAACCGCGGTGCAGGGCAACGACGCCCGCGGTGAGATTGAAGTATTCGACCTTCTCCAGGCCCGCCTGTTCCATCATTCCCTTCAATGTTTCCTGGTCGGGATGCATGCGGATGGATTCGGCGAGATAGCGATAGCTGTCGGCATCGCCGGCGATCTTGCTGCCCAGCCAGGGCAGCACCTTGAACGAATAGAGGTCGTAGAAGGGCGACAGCGGTTCCCAGACTTTCGAGAATTCCAGTACCAGCAGCCGCCCGCCGGGGCGCAGCACGCGGCGCATTTCGGCGATCGCCTGGTCCTTGTGCGTCATGTTGCGCAGGCCGAAGGCGACGGTGACGATGTCGAAATGGTTGTCTGGGAACGGCAGCTTCTCCGCGTCGCACTGGGCGACCGGGCCGAGCATGCCTTCGTCGAGCAGGCGGTCGCGGCCGCGCGTAAGCATGGCGTTGTTGATGTCGGTCAGCCAGACCTCGCCCGTCGGGCCGACGCGCTTCGAGAAAGCGAACGAAAGGTCGGCGGTGCCGCCGGCAACGTCGAGCACGCGGTCACCGGGACGGACGCCGGAGACCTGGATCGTGAATGCCTTCCATAACCGGTGCAGGCCCGCGGACATCAGGTCGTTCATCACGTCGTACTTCTGGGCGACGGACGAAAACACGCCCTCGACGCGCTTGGCCTTTTCGGTCTCGTTGACCGTCTCGTAGCCGAAATGGGTTTCAGGCATGCTAGTGCTTGCCGCAGCCGCCGCTCTTCGGCGGTCGGATAGAGGAATCGACATCACGGGTCTCGCCCGCGGCATCGAGCCGGATCAGGTAGGTCTGCCAGTACGATTCATGGTTGATGCCTAGGTCGTAGAGCAGATCCCAGGAGTAGATGCCGCTGTC
>PMIH01000112.1 GCA_003158255.1 Rhodocyclaceae bacterium | reverse complement strand
TGTTGGGCGGTTGCGCCGTCGATGCGACCGGCGACCCCTACCCGGAAGCCACGCAGAAGCTGGCGCAGGCGGCCGATGCTGTTCTGCTCGGCGCCGTTGGGGGTCCGAAGTGGGACAACAATCCGCGCGAGCAACGGCCGGAACGCGGGCTGCTGGGCATTCGCAAGCAGCTTGGCTTGTTCGCCAACCTGCGGCCTGCCGTGCTCTACCCGGAACTGGCCAACGCTTCGACGCTGAAGCCCGAGGTCGTGGCTGGCCTCGACATCCTGATTGTGCGCGAACTGACAGGCGACATCTATTTCGGCCAACCGCGCGGTATCGAGGTGAGGAACGGCGAGAAGGTTGGCTTCAACACCATGATCTACAGCGAGTCGGAAATCCGCCGGATCGCCAAGGTGGCCTTCGAAGCGGCTCGTCGGCGCAGTCGCAAGGTATGCTCGGTGGACAAGATGAATGTCCTGGAATGCACTCAACTCTGGCGCGACGTCGTCTCGGCGATGGCGGTCGAATATCCCGACGTCGAGTTGACTCATATGCTGGTCGACAACGCGGCCATGCAACTGGTACGCAGCCCCAAGCAGTTCGACGTCATGGTAACCGGCAACATGTTCGGCGACATCCTGTCGGACGAGGCTTCGATGCTCACTGGTTCCATCGGCATGCTGCCGTCGGCGTCGCTCGACGCCAACAACAAGGGACTTTACGAGCCCAGCCACGGTTCCGCGCCGGATATCGCCGGCAAGGGCGTGGCCAACCCGTTGGCGACCATTCTGTCGGCGGCGATGATGTTACGCTATACCTTTGGTATGGAGGACGCCGCTGCGCGCATCGAGAATGCCGTCAAGAAGGTGCTTGCCCTTGGCTACCGCACTGGCGACATCTACGAAGCCGGCATGAAGAGGGTTGGCACGCGGGAAATGGGCGACGCCGTGCTGGCAGCGCTGTAACAATCACGAATCCTCAAGGAACGCGGAAATGAAGCGAGTAGGTCTGGTAGGTTGGCGCGGCATGGTGGGCTCGGTGCTGATGCAGCGCATGCGCGAGGAGAATGATTTTGCGTTGATCGAGCCGGTATTCTTCACTACGTCGAATGCGGGCGGTAAGGGCCCGGTCGAGGCGGGGGGGGCGCTGCTCAAGGACGCCAAGAGCCTCGACGAGCTGCGCCGGATGGATATCATCGTCACCTGTCAGGGCGGCGACTACACGACCGAGGTGTTTCCGAAACTGCGTGCTGCCGGCTGGAACGGTCACTGGATCGACGCTGCGTCGACGCTGCGCATGAAGGATGATGCGGTCATCATTCTCGATCCAGTCAACCTGCATGTCATCAAGGACGCCTTGTCCAGGGGTGGCAAGAACTGGATCGGTGGCAACTGCACCGTTTCACTGATGTTGATGTCGCTTGGCGGACTATTCAAGGCTGGCCTGATCGAGTGGCTGACATCGATGACCTATCAGGCCGCTTCCGGCGCCGGCGCCCAGAACATGCGCGAGTTGCTGCAACAGATGGGCGAGGCGCATCGCGTCGCCAAGACGCTGCTCGATGATCCGGCCTCGGCCATTCTGGACATCGACCGGGAAGTGGCCGGCATTTTGCGGGACGAGCGGTTTCCCACCGCCAATTTCGGGGTGCCTCTGGCCGGTTCGCTGATTCCCTGGATCGACAAGGATCTCGGCAACGGACAGAGCCGGGAAGAGTGGAAGGGCGGCGCGGAAACCAACAAGATTCTCGGCCTGACCGCAAGCCCCATTCCTGTCGATGGCCTGTGTGTACGCATCGGCGCCATGCGCTGCCACTCCCAGGCGCTTACGATCAAGCTAAAGAAAGATGTTCCCCTTGCCGATATAGAGGCGATGCTGGCGACCCATAACCCTTGGGCCAAGGTGGTGCCGAATCAGCGGGAGGTGACCATGAGGGAACTGACGCCTGTCACGGTGACGGGCACTCTGGCCACGCCGGTCGGCCGTTTGCGCAAGCTTGCCATGGGCCCCGGGTACTTGTCGGCGTTCACGGTAGGCGACCAACTGCTCTGGGGTGCAGCCGAGCCACTGCGGCGCATGTTGCGAATTCTCCTCGGGTAAGATGCGGCCGGCAACGTAATGCAAAGGTTTAGCTTGCATCGCTAACTGCATGATGTTATTTTGAATACTGGATCAATATCCCCACGGGGAGGCATTGTGACCAAAACGACTAAGCGAAACGTATTCCAGCTGTCAGCAATTGCTGCGGCGATGGCCCTTTCAGCGACCGGTTCATTCGCTGCGGGGCTCGGCAAGATCACCGTCTTGTCAGCGTTGGGGCAGCCCTTGCATGCCGAGATCGACGTCAGCGCGGCGCGCGAGGAGCTGGTGTCCATGAGTGCGCGCCTCGCCTCGCCTGAGGCATTCAAACAGGTTGGCATCGAATACGCCCCAGGGGTTTCCGGCATCCGTTTTTTGGTCGACAAACGCAAGGATGGTCAGACGTTCCTGCGCGTGACCAGTGACAGAGCGATCAATGAACCGTTCCTGGATGTGCTGGTCGAATTGACTTGGTCCTCGGGGCGGATGGTGCGCGAGTACACGTTGCTGCTTGATCCTCCGGAAGCCATCTCCAAGGCCGTTCCGGCGCCGGTAGCGACGCCGGAGGCGGCGAAGCAGGCTGCTGCTGGTGCGGCCCCCGCCACAACGGCCGCACCTGCGGCGGCCCAGGCTGCTCCGGCCGCTCCCGCTGCTCCGGCCGCAAAACCTGTCGCGAAACCGGCGGCAGCGGCGGTTCCCGCCCCATCGGCGGCGAAGGATGGCGAAGACGCTGGCACTCGACTCGTCAAGAGCGGTGACACGTTGTCGAAGATTGCGACCGCTACAAAACCGGAAGGAGTCAGCCTCGATCAGATGCTGGTTGCCTTGTTCAGGGGGAATCCGGAGGCATTCGAAGGCGGCAACATGAACCGGCTGCGTGCCGGCAAGATTCTGAATGTTCCAGGGGCCGATGCGGCTTCGGCGGTGGCTTCGGTCGAAGCCAGACAAATCATTGTTGCGCAGGCGCGGGACTTCAACGCGTATCGCGGCAAACTGGCGGCGTCCGTTGCCGCAACGCCAGCCAAGCAAGACTCCGCGAAGCAGCAGGATCAGGGCAAGATTGCGCCCAAGGTGGCGGACAAGGCGGCCACGCCTGAGCCTGCCAAGGACAAGCTGGAGGTATCCCGTACTGAATTGGCGAAAGACAACAAGGCCATTCAGGGACGCATTACGGCTTTGGAAGAGGACCTGGTTGCACGTGATCGGGCGCTCAAGGAAGCGAATAGTCGTGTTGGCGAGTTGGAACGCAATCTGTCCGACCTCAAGAAGCTGGCCGAGATGAAGAGCCAGTCTGCTGCGCAATTGCAACAGCAGGCCCAGGCAGCCAAACCTGCCGCAGCGGACGTCAAGCCACCGCCTCCTGAACCCGTGGTCGTGAAGCCGGTCGAGCCGCTTCCTGCCCCGGTCGAGCCGCCGAAGGCGGCGGAAGTGCCGGTGCCACCACCGCCAGTTGCCGAGCCGCCGAAGCCAGCGGAACCTGCTGTCGCCGCCGAGGCGCCCAAGCCTGACGTCGCACCGCCTGCACCGCCGCCGGTTCAGGAAGAGTCCAGTTTTATCGATGAGAATCCGGCGCTGATCTATGGCGGCGGTGGTTTGCTGGCCGTCGTGCTGGGCTATCTAGGCTTCTCGGCGTGGCGACGCAAGAGCGCCAGCGGGGACCGCGGTACGTCGACAGCGAGCCGGCTCAGCGAAGGCGACTTGATGGCTAATTCGGTGTTTGGGACCACCGGTGGTCAGGCCGTCGACACGAGCGCCTCGATTCAAACCGATTTCAGTCAGGCCAGCCTGTCAGCGATCGATACCGATGAGGGAGTTGATCCGGTAGCCGAAGCCGATGTCTATATGGCCTACGGACGCGATGCGCAGGCAGAGGAAATTCTCGTTGATGCGCTGAAGACCGATCCGACACGACTTGCGATCTACTTGAAGTTGCTGGAGATCCATTCCGGACACAAGAATATTCAGCAGTTCGGGAAAGTTGCCTCTGATCTGCACGCGCAGACCGGCGGTACCGGGCCGGAATGGGACAAGGCTGTGATAATGGGGCGCGCGATCGACCCAAGCAATCTGCTTTATGCCGGCGCTGCGTTGCAAACAGAACAAGAACCCGAACCTCTGATGCCGGAGGCAGCACCCGCGCCGTTGGCCGTCGAGTCGCCGATCGCGTTCGAGAAGATGGACGATACGGTGGCGCTGCCGGGCCAGTTGGCCCAACTGGCTGCCGCTGCAGAGCCGATTGTCGCTCCAGCCAACTTGGGCTTCGACCTGGATTTGGGTGCGGAGCCCGTGACCGGATTTACGGCTCTCGATTCGAATCTCGATCTTGGCACTCCGGCGAAGGGCCCGGTACATGTCGAGCCATTGGATATTGATCTGTCGCTGCCCGAGATCCAACCGGCGGTCGCCCCGAGTGCGTTTGCGGCCGAATCCGGTAGCGGTGGTCTGGATTTCGAATTCGATCTTGACGCGCCGCCGGCTTCGTCGNNGTCACCGCGTCGCCCGCGTTTGAAGAGGTGAAGGAAATGCCGGAGGTTGCATCTGCCGGCGTCGACGACAGCGACGTCGCCACCAAGCTTGAGCTTGCCCAGGCGTATGAGGAAATGGGCGACCGTGAAGGCGCTCGCGAACTGCTTCAGGAAGTCGCCCAAGAGGGCAGCAGCCAACAGCAGGAGCTTGCGCGCACGAGGCTGGCGGCGCTGGACGCCTGATTCCGACTTCGCGGCGTAAAATCCGCCGCGACAGTCGCCCTTGGTTTGTGACCGTTCATCCCGCCACCCTGCTGCTCGCTTGGGGTGGTTTCATTTTCGCCTTGCAGCCACTATCGCCAGTCGCTTTGGCCTATGTCGCGATGGCTGCGCTGCCTTTGGTTTGGCTGCTCGCTCGCCGCCGTATCCTCCAACTGATGCGCAGGGCTCGATGGCTGTTGCTGTCGATCGCGCTTCTGTTTGCGTTGGCAACCCCAGGTCAGCGGCTCCCGGGTGCCTTGGGCGATCTTGGTGTAACGCAGGATGGACTTCTATTGGCGGCCGAGCATGTCGTCAGGCTTGTTCTCCTACTGGCATCACTGGCGATTGTCCACGAAAGGCTCGGCACGAGTGGCATGATGGCGGGCCTTTATTGGCTTCTGGCACCGTTATCCAAATGGCGCGCCATGCGGGAGCGAATCGTCGTCCGGCTGATGCTGGTTCTTGATCATGTCGAAAGTGCGCCGGTTGGAAATTGGCGCGAGTGGCTGAGCACCGACTTGCCCGGACCTGACCGGATATCGCTGACCATCAGGCCGATCCATTGGGGCGACCGGGCGATACTGAGTCTATTGCTTGCGATCGCCCTACTTTGGAGCTGGCTGGCGTGAGAATCGCGCTCGGCGTCGAATACGATGGCGGTCCATTCACCGGTTGGCAGTCGCAGCCGCATGGGCATACCGTTCAGGACGTCCTGGAACGGGCACTAGCCGTCGTGGCTGGCGTTCCAGTGCGCACTTTCTGCGCCGGTCGGACCGATACCGGCGTTCACGCACTCGGGCAGGTGCTCCACTTCGATACCGATGTCGTTCGGCCAGAGACTGCCTGGGTACGCGGAGTCAACGCCAATCTGCCGACTGCGGTGGCGGCACGTTGGGCTGTTGTTGTGGGCGATGATTTTCACGCCCGGTTCTCGGCCCGGGCGCGTAGCTATCGTTACCTGCTGCTAAGCCATCCCGTGCGGCCGGCGATCATGCATGGTCGCGTGGGTTGGCATCACGCCCCCGTGGACGTGACGGCAATGACCAATGCGGCCGCGTGCCTGCTTGGGGAACATGACTTTTCGGCGTTCCGATCCTCCGCCTGTCAGGCCAAATCACCCGTAAAAATCATGCAACATGTGGCTATCGAGCGTCAAGGAGATCTGATCGTGTTGGATTTTACCGCCAACGCGTTCTTGCACCACATGGTTCGCAATCTGGTGGGTGCATTGGTATATGTGGGGTGCGGTCGGCAGGGGTCGGGGTGGATCGAAACCCTGCTGGCGGGCCGCGATCGTACCAAGGCCGCGCCCACATTTGCTGCGGCCGGGCTCTATCTCGCTGGTGTCGAGTACGGGCCGGGGTGGCCCTTGCCAGCCGGCGGCCGTATCATGGCGCCTTTGATCACTTCCCGGCCCTGACTGTGTCCCGAACCCGCGTCAAGATCTGCGGCATAACCCGCGAGCAGGACCTCGATGCCGCCATCAATGCCGGCGCCGATGCGCTGGGCTTTGTGTTCTATCCGCCCAGCTCGCGCTTTCTGGAGACGCCCCGCGCCGCTGAACTGGTTCGGCGTGTGCCGCCGTTCGTTACACGCGTGGGCCTGTTCGTCAATCCTGATCCTGCCGTACTCATGGCAACCCTTGCTGCCGTTCCTCTGGACTTGATCCAGTTTCAGGGCGACGAAACGCCTGCCTTTTGCGAGCAATTCGGGCGGCCGTATCTGAAGGTGGCGCGGATGAGGCCAGGGCTCGATCTGGTAGAATTCGCCTGCGCTTACGCTTCTGCTCGCGGTCTGCTGCTTGATACGTATGTCGAAAGTTATGGTGGCGCCGGGCAGAAGTTCGATTGGTCCTTGGTGCCGAAGGCGCTTCCGTTGCCAGTAGTGGTTGCCGGTGGCTTGACCGCGGAAAATGTTGGCGCCGCGATTCGACAGCTTCGCCCCTGGGCGGTGGATGTCAGCAGCGGTGTCGAGGTTGCCAAGGGCGTCAAGGATGCCACCAAGATCGCCGCCTTCATTGCGGCAGTGAAGAATACAGATGCCTGACAATACATACCAATTACCGGACGATCGCGGTCATTTCGGCAAGTATGGCGGTATTTTCGTTGCCGAAACCCTGATTCCGGCACTTGACGAACTGCGCTTGGCTTACGAGGCGGCGCAGGCCGATGCGGCTTTCCGCGCCGAGTACGAGTACGAGTTGAAGCACTACGTTGGTCGGCCAAGCCCGATTTACCACGCCAAGCGCTGGTCCGGCCTGCTCGGCGGCGCCCAGGTGTACCTCAAGCGCGAAGACCTCAATCACACCGGCGCGCACAAGGTCAATAACTGCATCGGCCAGGCGCTGTTGGCGCGGCGTATGGGCAAACAGCGCGTCATTGCCGAAACCGGTGCCGGCCAGCACGGTGTCGCCACGGCCACGGTCGCCGCCCGCTACGGCATGGAATGCGTTGTGTACATGGGCAGCGAGGACATCAGGCGCCAGGCCGCCAACGTCTACCGCATGAAGCTTCTGGGCGCCAAGGTCGTCCCGGTCGAGTCCGGCTCGAAGACGCTCAAGGATGCCTTGAACGAAGCGATGCGCGACTGGGTGACCAACGTCGGCAACACCTTCTACATCATCGGTACCGTCGCCGGACCACACCCGTATCCGATGATGGTGCGCGATTTCCAGAAGGTCATTGGTGAGGAGTGCCTGACCCAGATGCCGGAACTGGCAGGGCGGCAGCCGGACGCCGTGATCGCTTGTGTTGGCGGCGGCTCCAACGCCATGGGCATTTTCTATTCCTACATTCCCGTCGAGGGCGTGAAGTTGATCGGTGTCGAGGCAGCCGGACATGGCATGGAAACCGGCAAGCACGCCGCCTCGCTGACTGCCGGACGCCCCGGCGTTCTGCATGGCAACCGCACCTATCTGTTGCAGGACGAGAACGGCCAGATCATCGAAACGCATTCGGTATCGGCCGGTCTCGACTATCCCGGCGTCGGTCCCGAACATGCCTGGCTCAAGGATTCCGGTCGCGCCGAGTATGTCACCATTACCGACGACGAAGCCTTGCGCGCTTTCCACGACCTTTGCCATTTTGAAGGCATCATCCCGGCGCTCGAATCGAGTCATGCCCTGGCCTATGCTGCCAAGTTGGCACCGACGCTGCCAAAGGACAAGGTGCTGCTGGTCAACCTCTCCGGTCGCGGTGACAAGGACATACACACCGTGGCGGAAAAGTCGGGGATTCAGTTCTGATGTCGCGTATTCAATCCACCTTCCAGAAGCTTAAGTCCCCGGGCCCCGGTGGGAGAAAAGCGGCGCTGATCCCCTTCATCACCGCGGGTGATCCCGAGCCCGGCGCAACGGTGCCGCTGATGCACGCACTCGTCGCGGGCGGCGCCGATATCATAGAACTCGGCGTGCCGTTTTCCGATCCGATGGCCGACGGGCCGACGATCCAGCGCGCCTCTGAGCGTGCGCTGGCCTACGGCATGAGCCTGCGCACCGTGCTCGCGCTGGTCGGCGAGTTCCGCACGCAGGATGCCGCCACGCCGGTCGTGCTGATGGGCTATGCAAATCCGATCGAGGCCTACGGTGCTGCGGCTTTCGCAGTCGATGCGGCCACGGCGGGGGTCGATGGTGTGTTGGTGGTGGACTATCCGCCCGAGGAATGCGTCGAGTTCGCCAAGACCCTGAAGCGGCATGGTCTTGATCCGATTTTCCTGCTGGCACCGACGTCGACCGACAGTCGTTTCGCCGAAGTGGCACAGGCCGGCAGCGGTTATATTTACTACGTGTCGCTCAAAGGCGTCACCGGCTCCGGCAATCTCGATCTGGACGAAGTCGCCCGACGTATTCCCGCCATCCGCGACAAGGTCGGCATGCCCGTCGGCGTCGGTTTTGGTATCCGCGATGGCGCCAGCGCGGCGCGTATCGCAGCGGTCGCCGACGCGGTTGTGATCGGCAGCCGCATCATTGAAGAAATCGAACAGTCGTTGCCTGGCGAGGCGCCGCAGCGAGTGTCTGCGCTGCTCGCCGGCATTCGCCGCGCCATGGACGAAGGAGTCAAACAATGAGCTGGTTGCAGAAACTGTTGCCGCCCAAGATCAAGCGCAGCGAAGGTGCACGCAAGACGGTTCCGGAGGGACTCTGGACCAAGTGCAATGCTTGCGAGGCCGTCCTTTACACCACCGATCTGGAAAACAACCAAAGCGTTTGTCCCAAGTGCAGTCACCATCATCGGCTGCGGGCGCGGGCGCGGCTCGATCTGCTGCTCGATCCGGAGGGTCGCTTCGAAATCGGCGCTGAAGTGGTGCCGATGGACCCGCTCAAGTTCAAGGACAGCAAGCGCTATGCCGACCGCCTGGTCGCCGCCGCCGAGGACACGGGCGAAACCGATGCGCTGGTGGTCATGCAGGGCGCCATCAAGACCGTGCCAGTGGTGCTGGCCTGCTTCGAATTCGAATTCATGGGTGGTTCGATGGGCTCGGTGGTGGGCGAAAAGTTCGTCCGCGGCGTGCGCGCTGCCATCGAGTTGCAAGCGCCGTTCATCTGCGTCACCGCCAGTGGCGGTGCGCGCATGCAGGAAGGCCTGTTCTCACTGATGCAGATGGCCAAGACGACGGCGGCCGTAACGCAACTGGCGGTGCATAAGTTGCCATTCATCACCGTCCTGACCGATCCCACCATGGGCGGCGTGTCTGCCAGCTTCGCCTTCGTCGGCGATGTCGTCATCGCCGAACCGGGTGCGCTGATTGGCTTTGCCGGCCCGCGCGTCATCGAGCAGACAGTGCGCGAGACCTTGCCGGAAGGCTTCCAGCGTGCCGAGTTCCTGCTCGAAAAGGGCGCCATCGACATGATCGTCGACCGGCGCCAACTGCGCGACAAACTCGCGTCGCTGATAACCCTGCTGCAACGCGTGCCAGCGGTGCAATGAGTCTGGCGGAGTGGCTGGCGTTCGTCGAGCGCCAGCACGCGAAATCGATCGACCTCGGGCTTGATCGCGTTCGCGCCGTCAGCCAGGCGCTGGGTCAGCGCCAGACGTGTCCCGTCATCCTCGTCGGCGGTACCAACGGCAAGGGTTCCACGTGCGCGATGCTTGAGCGCATCCTGCTCTCTGCCGGCTATCGCGTCGGGCTCTACACCTCGCCGCATTTGCTGCGCTACAACGAGCGCGTGCGCATCGACGGCCAGGCGGTGGGCGACGAAGCGCTCTGCCAAGGCTTCGCCCGCGTCGAAGCCGCCAGGGCGGCCACGAAAGTCAGTCATGGTGGTACGCCGCTGACATACTTCGAATTCGGCACGCTGTGCGCGTGGGAAGTGTTCGCCACCCAGCCGCTCGACGTCATCATCCTCGAAGTCGGCCTCGGTGGCCGGCTCGACGCCACCAACATCTACGAGCCGGATGCTGCCATCGTTACCGGCATCGATCTCGATCACATGGACTACCTCGGGCCGACGCGCGAACACATCGGTTTCGAAAAGGCCGGCATCTTCCGCACCGGCCGGCCGGCTATCTGTGGCGATGCCGATCCGCCGCAGCGACTGATCGAACACGCGCAGTCAATCGGCGCCGACCTGCAAGTCATTGGTCGCGACTTCGGCTTCGAACGCCAGGAGGGCCAATGGCAGTTCCGTGGCCGGCGCGGTAAGCGCAGCAGCCTTGCTTTTCCGGCTCTGCGCGGCGAGGAGCAGTTCGGCAACGCTTCGGGCGTTCTCGCCGCACTGGATGAGCTGCGCGATCGGTTGCCGGTGGCCATGCAGGACATCCGGCGCGGCCTGGCGGAGGTTGAATTGACGGCACGATTCCAGGTGCTGCCGGGCCGGCCGTCGGTGGTGCTCGACGTCGCCCACAATCCGCAAGCAGCGCGCGTGCTGGCCGACAATCTCGGTGGCTCGTATCACCCCGTCACCTGGGCGGTATTCGGCATGCTGCGCGACAAGGACATCGCTGGTGTGGTGCAGGCGCTGAAGCATCGCATCGACCGCTGGCTGCCGGTTACGCTCGATGGGCCGCGTGCCGCGACGGCAGCGGAACTCGCGGCAACACTGGTCGCGGCAGGCGTTTCGGGGCCACTGGCGACCTTTCCCTCGCCGGTCGCGGCATTCGCATACGCGCGCGAGCAGGCGAGTGAAGATGATAGAATTATCGTGTTCGGATCCTTCCTCACCGTGGCCGATGTCATGCGCACCCTGGGGCGCGTGGCAGCCTGAAAGAACATGCCGCAACACGATACTGACGCGCCTCTCGACGGCCAACTCGAACTGAAGAAACGCTCGCGGCGGCGCCTGGTCGGCGCGGCGGCGTTGGCGCTGCTGGCGATTATCGTGTTGCCGATGGTGATGGATCACGAGCCGCGCCAGCCGGTCCAGGATGTGCAGATCCGGATACCCAGCCAGGACGGCGGCGGTATCGCCGCCCGCATATTGCCGACCAAACCTGCGGCGACCCCGTTGCCGCCCGCGCCGCCAGATTCCATGGCCGAAGCAGCGAAGGCGTAACCCAAGCCCGAGCCCAAGGCTGACGTCACGCCGCCCGAACCTGCGGCTGAGGTCAAGCCGACGGTAATTCCCCGGGACGAGCCGAAAGCGCATGAAAGCGCCAAGGCGGCGCCCACTGAGAAACCGGCCGAAAAGGCCACCGAAAAGGCCACCGAAAAGACGCCGACGACCAAGCCCGACGAGGCACATGCCCGCGCCGCTCTTGCCGGTGGCGATGTCGCTGGCGACCAGTGGCTGGTGGCGATCGGTGCCTACCGGGACGTCGCCAACGTCAAGCAATTGACCGGGAAACTCAAGCAGATCGGCGTTCCCTCGCTAACCGAAAAGTTCGATTCGCCCCAGGGTGCACGCACGCGCGTTCGCGCTGGCCCCTTCAAGAGTCGCGAAGCGGCCGCGCAGGCACTGGCGAAGATGAAAAAGATCGGTGTAGACGGTTCGATCAAGCAGTCCGGTAAGTGACGGTTTTCGATTACGCAGTATTGGGGATCATCGCTGCCTCGTCCCTGCTGGGCTTGTGGCGTGGCGTTG
The DNA here is from genome assembly GCA_003158255.1 of Rhodocyclaceae bacterium. Lineage (GTDB taxonomy): Bacteria > Pseudomonadota > Gammaproteobacteria > Burkholderiales > Rhodocyclaceae > Fen-999. The sequence continues at coordinate 2,057 of PMIH01000112.1, read as the reverse complement.
TCTCCGAGGTGCTGGCGCTGCTGGCCTGGGTGGCGGCCTTCATGGCGGCGCGCGCATGGGGCGACCCGGCCGGGGCCTATTTCGCCAGACTGGTCGCCGATCCCATGTTGCGTTACGCTGCTGGCTTCTTTGCCGTGCTCGTCGGTGTGCTGGTGTTGTTCGCCATTGGCCGGATGATATTGTCGATGTTGTTGCGGGCGGCCGGATTGGGCTTGGCGGATCGATTGCTGGGTGCCGGGTTCGGCGTGGTTCGCGGTGTAGTGATTGTGTTGGTGGCAGTGCTGCTGGCGGGCATGACTGCGCTCCCGAAGCTACCCTGGTGGCGGGATGCCTGGCTGGCGCCGCCGCTGGAAACTGCGGTGATCGCGGCGCGGCCGTGGTTGCCGGTCGAAGTGGGCAAGCGGGTTCGATACAGGTAGAGACAAACATGTGTGGCATATTGGGCGTGGTTGCGACCACAGCGGTGAATCAGCTCCTCTACGATGGCCTCCAGGTGCTCCAGCATCGCGGCCAGGATGCCGCTGGCATTGCGACGGAGGAAGACGGTCGTTTCCACATGCACAAGGGACCGGGTATGGTGCGGGACGTATTCCGTACCCGCAACATGCGCAACCTGTTCGGCAACTGGGGTATCGGCCACTGCCGCTATCCCACAGCGGGATCGGCCTACAATGCCGCCGAGGCGCAACCCTTCTACGTCAATTCGCCTTTCGGCCTGATGCTGGCGCACAACGGCAACCTGACCAACGCCGACCAACTCAAGCGCGACATGTTCCTGCAAGACCTGCGGCACATGAACACCAACTCCGATTCGGAGGTGCTGCTCAACGTTCTCGCGCATGAACTGCAGGCCGCGTCGACCAATTACCAGGTCGACGCCGAGACCATTTTCAAGGCGATTGCGGGCGTGCATCGCCGCGTCAAGGGCGCTTACGCCGTCGTCGCCATGATCGCCGGTTACGGCCTGTTGGCCTTCCGCGATCCCTTCGGCATCCGGCCGCTGGTGATCGGCAAGAACGAGACGCCGGCCGGCACCGAATATCTGGTTGCCTCGGAGAGCGTGGCGATCGACACGCTCGGCTTCAAGTTCCTGCGCGACGTCGAACCAGGCGAAGCCGTGCTCATCGACCGTCAGGGCAACTTCATCAGTCGTCAATGCGCCGAGCGCACCATGCTGGCGCCATGCATGTTCGAGTACGTTTATTTTGCTCGTCCGGATTCGCTGATGGACGGCATTTCCGTCTATGAAACGCGCGTCAAGATGGGCGAGTTTCTTGCGGACAAGATTCGGCACACCATGCCGCACCTGGCCATCGACCTGGTAATCCCGATTCCCGATTCGAGCCGGCCGTCGGCGATGGAACTGGCGAGCCGCCTTGGGCTTCCCTATCGCGAGGGCTTCGTCAAGAATCGCTACATCGGCCGGACCTTCATCATGCCCGGCCAGTCGGTGCGCCGGAAGTCGGTGCGCCAGAAACTCAACGCCATCGCCCAGGAATTCCGCGGCAAGAACGTGTTGCTGGTGGACGACTCCATCGTCCGCGGCACCACCAGCCAGGAAATCATCATGATGGCGCGCGAAGCCGGCGCGAAGAAGGTCTACTTCGCCTCCGCCAGTCCGCCGGTGCGTTATCCGAACGTCTATGGCATCGACATGCCTACGCGCTCGGAATTGATCGCCGCTTTCCGTACCGACGAAGAGATCTGCCGCGAGATCGGTGCCGATGCGCTGATCTACCAGGACATCGATGCGCTGAGGGCGGCACTACGCGCCATCAATCCCGCCATCACCCATTTCGACACCTCCTGCTTCGACGGCAAGTACATCACGGGAGACATCACCCCCGAGTACCTTGCCAGCGTTGAGGCCGCACGCGGCAGGCCGGCCAAAGGAGCGCCCGACGACGGCGACGGCGGCCAGCTCGACCTCAATCTCGTTACTGCCAATGACTGAGAAGTACCACCTCGACACCCTGGCGGTGCGCGCAGGCCAGGAGCGCAGCCAGTTCGGCGAACATGCCGAAGCGCTCTATCTGACGTCCAGTTTTGTTTTCAAG
>PMIH01000130.1 GCA_003158255.1 Rhodocyclaceae bacterium | reverse complement strand
CCCTATCGACGGTTGAAGCTCGATGCCGTCATGCCGGCCCATGTCATCTACCCGCAGGTCGATTCGCGGCCGGCCGGATTTTCGCCAGTCTGGATCGGCATGCTTCGGAAAGAACTTGGATTCGATGGCGTGGTATTCAGTGACGACCTGTCGATGGAAGGCGCGTCGGTGGCCGGCGGTATCGTCGCCCGCGCGGACGCCGCCAGGAACGCTGGCTGCGACATGCTGCCGGTCTGCAACGCACCAGACGCCGTCGGCGAACTGCTGGCGCATTGGCAACCGCAAGACGACCCGATCAGCGCCGCCCGCATCGCCCGGCTGCTGCCGACGACGGCCGCGTAAACGACGAAGGGCGACCGAAGTCGCCCTTCACTAAAACAACGATATTGTCGCTTACTTGACCCGGGCGCGGTACTCGCCGGTGCGTGTATCGATTTCTATCTTGTCGCCAATGGCAACGAAGATCGGCACCGGAATCTCGAAACCGGTATTGATCTTGGCCGGCTTCATCACCTTGCCCGACGTGTCGCCCTTGATCGCCGGTTCGGTGTAGATCACCTCGCGCACGACGGAGTTGGGCATATCGACCGAGATGGCCTTGCCGTCGTAGAAAACGACTTCCATCTGCATGCCGTCGTCGAGGTAGTTGAGCGCGTCGCCCATGTTCTCGGCTTCCACCTCGTACTGGTTGTATTCGGCGTCCATGAAAACGTACATCGGATCGGAGAAGTAGGAATAAGTGCATTCCTTGCGATCCAGCATCACCAGTTCGAACTTGTCGTCGGCCTTGTAGACCGTCTCCGAGTTGCTGCCGGTGAGCAGGTTCTTCAGCTTCATCTTCACCACGGCGGCGTTGCGGCCACCCTTGTTGTATTCAGCCTTCTGGACGACCAGCGGGTCGTTGCCAACCATGATCACGTTGCCGGTGCGGACTTCCTGTGCGGTTTTCATGTTGCGTGCCTATCGGGGCGAAAAATTTAGCCGCGGATTATAGCCGCTCGCGGCAGAATCGCACCAGGTTTTCCGCTAAATTTCCGTGACATGCGATCTCGGCGGCCCAGGCATGCCCGTGTTCCGTCAGGGCGGGCAGCGTCTGGCGAAAAGCGTCCCAAGCGGCGGCCACGTCGCCCCGGCCATTCCAGGCCAAACAAAAGTCAGTCATGGTGGTACGCCGAGCTTTCGGCAGGGCGCGCCCATACCGACCGAGAAACGATTCCAGCTTGGGCCAGTGGGCGCCATCTGCCTGCGGATAGGCCTGCCAAACGAAAGGCCGTTCGGCCCACTGGGCACGGACGAAAGAATCCTCGCCACGTACGAAATTCAAGTCGGAATCGGCCAATAGGCGGTCGTACTCCGGCTGCGGCACGAAAGGCAGGGCATCGAGCTTCAGGCTGCCGCGACAAAGGCTGGCGCCAACCGGAAACGCCCGACCCAGCCAGCGTTCCACCTGCTGGCGCGGCAAGCCGTCGGCGACGCGACAGGACACCAGCGTATCGCTCTCTGCCCACGCCTTCAGCAGGGCGGGCAGCGCAGGGTTGTCGTAGCAGAACAGGGAAACGACGAGTTCGCGACCCGCAACAAGCGGTTGCGGTGACGGCAGGTCGCGCTCCCGAATCAAACCGCCGGTGCCGGGCACGAACCCCGGAAAAAAGAAATACTTCGTCAGCGACAGCTTCGGGTGAGGCGAGGGTTTGCAGTGGCATCCAGCCACCCAGTCTTCTGCCGACAGGTACTCAAGATTGATCCAGACCGGCGCCTTCTCCTGCATCGCCATCACCGCGACGAATGCTGCTGGCAGTTCGCACCCAAACGCCTCGATCACGACGTCGCCGGGTGCGACCTTTGGAAATTCCTTGGGCCAACGACGGATCTCGACCCCCTCAACGACCTGAACCGGGAGCGCGGCATCCACCCCGGGCCGCAAGCCAACAAGTGGCGCCGGATCATCGATCCATAGCCGCATTGCCCAACCGTGCTCACTCGCCAATTGGCGGGCCAACCGCCAGCAAACACCGGCGTCGCCAAGGTTGTCTACGACACGGCAGAAAAGATCGCAGGAGGTTCCCATCGGTGGACGTTATCCTATTCCCATGCAGAAACTACACAATTGCGTCGCCTGCCCGCGACTGGCCGAGTTCCTCGCCGGCGTTCGCCAGCGCCATCCCGACTACCACGCCCGTCCGGTCGCGCCCTTCGGTGATGCGAAGGCGCGGCTGCTGGTTGTCGGCTTGGCGCCGGGCATGCACGGCGCCAATCGCACCGGCCGGCCATTCACCGGCGATTATGCCGGCATCCTGCTTTACGAAACGCTGCATGCGTTCGGATTCGCCAGCCGTCCCACCTCGGTAAGCATCGACGATGGCTTGACGCTTACCGATTGCCGGATCACCAACGCCGTGAAATGCCTGCCGCCCGAGAACAAACCGGAAACCGCCGAAATCAAGATCTGCAACCGCTATCTTGCCGAGGAATTGGCTGCTTCGAACGAGGCACGCATCGTCCTCGCGCTGGGTCTGATCGCACACAAGGCGGTCCTCATGGCGGCCGGGCTGAAGCAAAGTGCGTTCACTTTCGGCCATGGCGCGCGGCACGGACTGCCGGACGGCCGCATCCTGTTCGATTCCTACCATTGCAGCCGCTACAACACGCAGACACGGCGTCTCACCACGACTGACTTTCACGATGTCTTCCGCGCCATCCGAGCCGAACTCAACTGAGGATTTCGACGCCAAGGCGTTCCTGGAAACGCTGACCGAGGCGCCGGGCGTCTATCGGATGCTCGACGCCAGCGGCGCGGTTCTGTACGTCGGCAAGGCGAAAAACCTGAAGAAGCGCGTGTCTTCCTACTTCCAGAAGACCGGCCAGAGCCCGCGCATCCACCTGATGCTGCAACAGGTGGCAAACGTCGAGATTACCGCAACGCGTTCCGAAGCCGAGGCGCTGATTCTTGAAAACACGCTGATCAAGAAACTGGCGCCCAAGTACAACATCCTGTTCCGGGACGACAAGTCCTACCCCTACATCTGCCTCTCAGGCCACGAATTTCCGCGCCTGGCCTACCATCGCGGCGCTTTCGACAAGAAGTCGCAATACTTCGGCCCGTTTCCAAGCGGTCTGGCCGTGCGTGAAAGCATTCAACTGCTGCAAAAGACGTTTCTGCTGCGAACCTGCGAAGACAGCGTCTTTGCGCACCGCTCGCGGCCTTGCCTGATGCACCAGATCAAGCGCTGCAAGGCGCCGTGCGTCGACTTCATTTCCGCCGAGGATTACCACCACGATGTTCGTCTGGCTGAAATGCTCCTGCGCGGCCGGCAATCGGAAGTGGTCGATGGCTTGACCACGCGCATGCAGGTCGCCGCCGAGGCGCTGCGTTTCGAGGAGGCGGCGGCGCTGCGCGATCAGGTGCGCGCGCTTCAGGCCGTGTTGCACCGGCAATACGTCAGCTCGACCGGCGCGGAAGATGCCGACATCGTGGCGATTGCCGCGGTACGCGGCGAACTGTGCGTCAATCTCGCCATGGTCCGCGGTGGTCTTCACCTTGGCGACCGCGCCTTCTTTCCAGCCAGACAAACCGAGGGCGAACCGGATCTCGCGGAAGCGCTGGTAGCCTTCGTCGGCCAGCACTACCTGGATCATCCGCCGCCATCGCGAATCATCGTCGGCATCGATGTCGGCGACGAATGTTCGGCCGCCTTCGAAGGCAAGACAGTCACCGTTGGCGCACCGCGGAACGAAATGGAGCGGGCCTGGTTGGCGATGGCGGACAAGAATGCCGGGCTGGCAGCGGAATCGCGCCGACTCTCCAAACAACGCTCCGGCGGCCGGCTGACAGCCTTGCAGGAGGCGCTCGGTTTGCCGGAAGCGCCGCAGCGTATCGAGTGTTTCGACATCAGCCATACGATGGGGGAGGGGACTGTCGCCTCATGCGTAGTGTGCGTCGACGGGGCCATGAAGAAGGGCGACTATCGCCGCTTCAACATCGCCGGCATCGAGCCGGGCGACGACTACGCCGCCATGCGCCAGGTTCTGACCAGACGCTACGAGAAAGTAGCGGCCGGCGACAGCCCGGCACCCGACCTCATCCTGATCGATGGCGGCAAGGGCCAGCACCGCGTGGCGCGAGAAGTGCTCACGGAACTCGGACTCGATCATCTGACGACGGTCGGCGTCGCCAAAGGCGAAGAACGTCGGCCCGGACTGGAAACACTCTTCGTCCATGGTCATGCGGAGCCGCTACAATTGCCACCGGATCACACCGGTTTTCACCTGATCCAGGAAATCCGCGACGAGGCGCACCGTTTCGCCATCGCCGGCCACCGGGCGCGACGCGCCAAGGCGCGTGGGCGGTCGAAACTGGAGGACGTACCGGGCATCGGCCCGACCCGGCGACGCGGTCTTCTGGCTCATTTCGGCGGCCTTGACGGCGTCATGGCGGCAACCGTGGAAGATCTCTGCCGCGCCGACGGAATCTCCCGCCGGCTGGCCCAAGTCATTCACGATCATTTGCACGCACGCTGACATGCCGCTCAACATACCGAACCTGCTCACCTGGGCGCGCATCCTGGTCATTCCGCTGTTCGTCGGCGTGTTCTATTCGCCGCTGCACTGGATGTCTCCGCCCGAGCAAAATTTCTGGGCGACGGTGATGTTCGTAGGCGCAGCCATTACCGACTGGTTCGATGGCTGGCTGGCACGCAAACTCGGCCAGACTTCCGCATTCGGCGCCTTTCTCGATCCCGTCGCCGACAAACTGATGGTCGCCGCGGCATTGGTCGTGCTCGTCCAGTTGAACCGTGTCGACGCCGTGATCGCCTTCATCATCATCGGCCGTGAGATCGCGATCTCGGCCTTGCGCGAATGGATGGCGAAGATCGGTGCCGCCAGGAGTATTGCGGTTTCCTTTGTCGGCAAGCTGAAAACCACCGCGCAGATGATGGCGATTCCCATGCTTCTTTACCACGATCGCCTGCCGTTTCTGGAGCCGCAAGTGGTGGGCACTTGGCTCATCTACTGTGCTGCTTTGCTGACCCTTTGGTCGATGGCCTACTACCTGCGCAAAGCATGGCCAGAAATTGTTGCCCGCAGTCGTTGACACAGGAGCTTCCGTAGTTATAATTCGCCTCCGTTCTGCGGGAGTAGCTCAGTTGGTAGAGCGATACCTTGCCAAGGTATAGGTCGAGAGTTCGAGACTCTTCTCCCGCTCCAAATTTAGAAGGGGGGAAAGCAATGCTTTCCCCCCTTTTTAGCTTTCAGCCCGATGGCTCGGGTGTGGCGCGATGGCAGAGTGGTTATGCAGCGGCCTGCAAAGCCGTGTACCTCGGTTCGATTCCGGGTCGCGCCTCCAGAATTTCTGGCAGTTCCCAAGTGTTTCGCCCGGATGGTGAAATTGGTAGACACAAGGGACTTAAAATCCCTTTTGTCAAGCCTTTTTCTCATCGGGAATATGGGCGCAGAGCTTGAAATGGCGCTGGTTTCCCGGGCTTTCGGGCAAATGTCACCAACGGCCCTCTGGCTGCTAGGTGTCATGTAGGAGCCAAGATAGGGGTACAGTTGAAGCAAGCCTAGCG
>PMIH01000235.1 GCA_003158255.1 Rhodocyclaceae bacterium | reverse complement strand
GTCACTTGTTCAGCGTTTCCCTAGCTTTAGCGTAGGTCGGAAAGAGGATGTTCTCGACCAGCACGAATGATGCCGGGTATTGGCGGGTCCTTCTCAAGACGCGAGCAATGACGGCGGAGTTGGGGCGGGCGGCAATGAGCCAACAGCCGCCGCTCCGTTAGTTGGAAAGCGGACGTTAGGGCAGAACAATCGTGTGCGCCCTGAGCATGAATCGCCCATTGCGGACCCGCACGGTGGATGGTGTGTGGGCCGGGTAGAAGCTGGCCCTTACCCGGTCACGCCGCGCGTCTATGAAAGTTAAGGTATGGAGCAAGAGCATTTTCAAGATTTTCAATGTAGATGCTGAACTTCATCATCTCATCGTGCGACTCGGTACTCATCTTAGCAAATGTTTCAGGATGGCTTGAGGCCAGCCGTGTTGCTGTCTCCTTGAATCCTGAGACGACGTATGACTTGTCGTGCATTTCGTTCAGTATTGCGGATACCCCCGAACCCTTATCGAACAGAAAGCGTGATTCTCGGCATGCCTTGATAAAGTCTGCGCGGACCCCTCTGAAGCTATCTTCGTCAACCAATGGATTGTAGATGACTGGTAGGGGTCAGCCTGAACGAATTAGCCGAGACCTGTGATGCGCAGGGGAAGTCCGATGGAACGGAGGTGATGTATCTGCGCGCGCTCACCATTTGTGAGAAGAAACGAGGCGACGAACTTGGTCTCGATCCAAGGCATGTTGATCGCTCCTTCGAGGCGACGATTGCTACCAATCTGGCGTCGCTGTATCTCCGTCAGGGGCACCTCGATCAAGCGGAATCACTTTACAAGCGGGCAGAGAAAATCTGGCGGGACTACTCCGGGCTGCTGGGGAAGAAGCATCCGAACACCGTGGGCACGCTGGAGGGGCTGGCGGAGCTGTATGGCAAGACGGGCCGGGATGACTTGGCCACGCCGTTGAGAAAGCGCGCAGCAGCGATTGCTGCAAAGTTGAAATAGGGGGGTAGCGATGAAGACGACGATCGATGCATCGCAAGCCGATTTCGCGCCGGTCGTATGTTCCGACGCAGATGTGCATGACCATTTAATTCAACTGACACCATTGGTATTGGTGTCAGATGATGGAAAAGCGACAGCCTATCGATGCGCGCCTCGGATTGCCTAGGGCAAGAGAGAGTGGCCAGCAGTCGCCTTCCGTGTAGGCGTGCAACGCACATACGTTTGCCAGTTTTACTTGCCGCATGTCGACGTCAACTTTGAATGGTGTTGCAAAGAAGGCGTACAAGAGATACAATTACAACATATAACAACGTTTCAACGTTTCGGGGGAAGGTCATGACTGCTCATGTGGCAATGCGCGCCGGCAACGGCATTGATCGAGGCGCGATCTCGGGCATGCTCATGAAGCTGTTTGACCACTGGATGCTCAGCACCGAAGAACAGTTGGATGCGCTCGGCTTTTCGACGACCAACAGGGCTGCCTTGACGAAGTACCGCAAGGGCGAACCCATCTCGGCCAGTCGCGACACCATGGAGCGTGCCGGACACTTGCTCGGAATCCACAAGAACCTTCGCCTGCTGTTCCCGCGCAACCGTGACCTGGCGTACGCCTGGATGAGGACACGGAACAAGGCGTTCGAGAACAGGGCGCCAATTGAAGTTGTCCGGGAGTTTGGTTTTGCCGGTCTCCTCATGGTTCGGGCCTATCTGGATCGGGCGCGCGGCCAATGATCGAGAACGTCTTCGCCGCGATCACATTGGCGGAGACGCATGGGGACGTGATTCGCAACATCGTGTCGTTGCGCGTGTCCGAGGATCTATTCGACGATTTGAGTGACGACCGAGGAGCTTGGAACTCGGCCATCGAACTCGAGTTGATGACCAAGCCGGCCCATTTCAAGTCCGCAACCCCCGTGATCGACCGCCCGTTCGAAGAGGCGGCCTGGAACGACGCGATCGGTTATCCGTTCAAACACTGGATGCGCAGTCGGTATTCGGACGGGAGCTTCGGCGTTTGGTATGGCGCCGACTCCATTGATACGACCATCCATGAAACTGCCCACCACTGGCGAGAGGGGTTGCTCGCGGATGCTGGCTTCATCGGACCAGGTATCAAGATCGAACGCAAGATCTACAATGTTCGATGCGATGCCGCCTTGGTAGACTTGCGGCCAGCAGTCGCAGGATTCCCGTCGTTGGTGGATTTGCGCGACTACACGATCACGCAGCAGATCGGCGCTCGTCTCCATCGCGAAGGACATCCAGGGCTGGTGACTAGGTCTTCCCGGTGTGGTGGGGATATCTATGCCGTCCTTAATCCCAAGGTTCTACGGGATCCGCGGCAGGTGTGCAATCTGACCTACACGACGACAGACCATGGGATTGAAGTTGAGCGACAACCAGGCACGGTGCTGATGGTGCTGCCCTGACAAACCGCGCGTTGCGGTAGTTACGAAACGATGACGCCAGCTTCAACGAGCGATTGCGTTCACTCTCACTTCATCGTAGTCGGTTTGCTCAGATGAGAAAGACGCTCTCGCTTGGCACGCCGATTACCCAGGATGAGCCGCGATAACTTGCAGTACGCGCGCGAGACGGAGTCGATCATAATGTTGATGGAATAGTTGATGTTCGGTAATCTGGCTCCGATAGGAGGAACGAGATGTCTTCTCAGCGGCTTATGTTGGTCTTGGTCGGTCTTTTTATCGCCGCAACGGCATTTGCGGAGGACAACTCTGCCGCAGATACGGCAAGCACGACAGCGCAAGCAGGCACGGTCATTCCCGATACCATTACCCTGCATACAGGCGGTGGGAACAAGATTGAAAGCCGTTTCATCACCCCGTATCACGGCAACAAGTGGCGATTCAGCTACCCGGATGCGCCGGAAGTCGAAAAACAGGCCAACGATAAGTTGGCTGCCGAAGGCACCGACATTTCTCCGACGGAAAATGGGGATGGTTGGTATATAAGAACCGTCTTTCTGGGAACTCCGGATCGATATGCACCGTACTCGCCGAAGAAAGGTATTAGGTTCTTCCTGCCCATCCCACTCCCCATCGGCCTTGCGATAGTAGGTACGGCTGCCGCGGCGGCGATGACGACGCGGAGCGCGTACGTCCCGACTGCGACGGATCATTGGGGATACGCGACTCCGCTCACCGCGGATATGCTCGAAGGGTTGCCACCCGGAGCAAAGCGGGTGCTGGTGACGCGCGTACTGAATCCCTTGACCAGGGCCACCCAGGACATCATGACTGTCGCATACTCTGACATGAGTGACGAAGACCTGCGTTGGCTGAACGCCTCCTTTGTGTTTCAGTTGCTTGAATTCAAGGTTGATCCGAAAAAGCAGTTCGGCCCGGTCAAGGATGCGAACGATGTTTGTCCAAGCGCGTGGGCCTTCTACACTGGCAGGAAGCCACAGCCGGTGAAACCTGTCCTGGCGACAGTGGTTGAAGTCCGGGAAATACAAATTCCCGCGGCCAATAGCACCAAAGAGACAGGGCCGAAAGGCGACGCAGCACAGACGAGCGCGTTAGCAAGCGTCCAGCAGCAGGCATCTCCTGGCGTGTCGGCGGTGCAGATCGACTATCGGCCGGACAGTAGCGAGGAACTCAAGAGCGTGCTTCAACCGAAGGACTTGGCTCCATCTGTCGGGCCGGGCGATCGAATTCAAGTCAGCGAGGACTTGTTCGCAATTCGGGTTGCCAAGGCCAAGAGGCGGAGTTAAGGAATGGCTACTGGACTCTTGGCCTTCCCTACGAGCAGATGCCATTCGAGCAGTATGCTGTTGCTTCCGACCGCAAATTGACCCGATTCAGGCGGTCTTGCCGAGATCGCTGTGACCCGACCACCGGCATGGCGACCGCGCACTGTTGCTCGATTAGCGCGCCAATCTGAGGGTCAGGGGAAGATCGGCACAAGGGTCTTCAAGTATTGCCGCCAACAACGCCGGAATCATCGGCGCGGTTCAATAGACCGATCCAGCATTTCGCCGACCCAAGCCGAGATTCCCGGCGCCGAAGTCTCGCGTTTTCCGGCAATATTGATGACGGTCACCTGATGCTTTGTCAGGAAGCTCGCAATGAATTTCGGGTGTACTCGGGGATGAATGTGCCGCCACGGTTTACCCAGCTTTTCGGCAAACTCAGCCGTCTTGTTTGAGCCGCCGTCAAGCGTTTCGGTCAGCGTGAAGATCAACGTCGCGTCACTATCGCGCACATTCCATTCGGTTCGTTCCAGATAGGCAGAACTCGGTGTTTCCGTTAGGCGATACCGCTCGTCGATCGGACCATCCTCCGACCGACGACTCTTCGGACACCAGCCACCATGCGGAAGCTCGTGGGCGATGGCCCAGTCGAGTCCGGCCTGATCCGCACCCGACTGGCCGCCGGAAATGACCTTTAAGGCGGGTGGGGCCACATACTTGTCGCTCATGCAAATTCTCCTGATTTCTATGAACGCACTATAGCTATTGCAGGCGACAACTCGTGACGCGTCCCGCAATCATGTCTGGCCAATCTTGCATGAAGTGCCGACGTGCCTGACCGTGCCGCAGCTTCAAACGCCGTTAGCGTCGTGGACGCTGCGGCGAGTTCAGCTTCTGATGCGGAATCGGCCCAAGGACATCGGCGATCCAGCGCAGTCTCTGCCGAAGCTGTCGTCCGGCTCTGGCTTCCGGCATGCGTCCCTCAAGCCCAACATCGAGCGCGATGCGGCGAAAGCCAGGACCATGGCCGCTCTCGCAGTCATCGACAGCATGGACGAGTTCATGAGTCAGGTGATCCAGAATCCTGACCGAATCATCTTCCGTCGGTACCACGAAAATCTCGTTAACGCCAATGGATGAAGCGGTTCGCGGCCAGCATTCGGCGAGATAACGGCCTCGCCCGCGCGATGTCCAGCCGATGCTTACCCGCAGCGGTGGCAGGTCGTATCCGGCTTCGGCAAATACCGGCCCAAGCGCGGCGACGGCCCGGCACAACCACTCCTCGCGAAAGCCGAAGGGATAGCAAGAATGCATGGTCAGTGATCTCTAGGCGTGAACGCCCCTTGTTTCAGGAGTACCGGAAAAGCGCTTGAACCAGGGCATTGATCCCGCATGAGCGATTTCCAGGCACACGTCAGCAGGAAGGCAAGTCAGGGCGGGCTTGATCGCGTCGATCAGTGTTGCTTCCGGGTTCAGATCGGGCAGCGGGACGCGGCGGCTGATGAAGAGCGAATCGGCGGAGCGTCCAAATCCCGCAACAGCCGAGACGAAGCGACAGTTCGGCAGATCCGCCCATCCGTGGGGATCGTTGGTATCGCCTGACCAGTGCAGCACGCCGTCCGTTTGCCCCGCCAACTCGTACAAACGGTTCCACGCCTCATCACCGCTCATGTCGGCGCACAATCGAATGGCGAGTGAGGCTAGGAGGTATCGATCCCCTCCGCCCACGGCTTTGCCGTCAGGCTGCAAGTAGACTTGTCCCCAACTCCCCAGGCGCACACGGAAAAGGTCGTGCACCACGTGGGCAGGTAACCCGAATACCAGAAATTCGAGGTCGAACACGTTCGCGGCAGGACGACGGACAGCTTCCAGAAAGACGAGTGATTGGGGTTCCGGCATACGGATGCAGGCCAAGGTGTCTTCCAGCACATTGCCCTTGCCGTTGTCGACAAATATTGCCGAAAAAACAGCACGGAAGCCGGGCAGCCGGCCCCAGCTGCTTTCGGCTTCCGGAATTGCCAGGGCAACCGGGAATACCGGCGACTCTTGCGGACGGCTCACTTGGTGAACCGACAGGTCGTTGATAATGGCATCCAGTCGTGTCGGCAGATCCGTGACCACCCGAAGCGAAAAGCGGTACTCGGTTTCCGTCACCTCGATTTTCGGAACGTCGCCGAGACGGTGCGGCCATGCCACAGCGCGCATGGCCAACCGCTGGCCCGCGTGATACAGGCCGACAGTCTGAACATTGGTGGCTTCGTCCATTTCGCTAAGCCGAATGCAGACAGTCGATACGCGCTGGCTGACGTAAAGGGCAAGCCGATGAGCAAAGTCGTCATCGCGATCAGGCAGATCGATATTGCGAATTCCTGCGGCGCACTCGCGAATCACTCCATCGGAGAGCTTCTCACCGAGTTCCCGGTCTGGATCGGGAAGATCGTTCAGGGTCGCGATGATCTCCGACCATACGGCCGCAGTACCGAACAACTGTAGGCAGCGCTTCATGATGATTGCCTTTCAATGCACAAGGTGAAGTGGCGCACGCGAACCGGTGAAGGTCGCGAAAGCGGGCCGATGGCATTGCGAAATTGATAGCGCCAGCCGTTGCTGTTCAGCTCGAAGCAATTGCGCAACCGACCGTTCCAGCCCGAGGCGCGTGGCGCCCTTTTACCCGGCAGGAGGAATTTTTCGGCGAAGGGGGAAATCAGTGGACTGAGCGACATGGACGGCTCCTGGTTGAGGAGGCTCCGGCACTAACCGGTTCCTCGGGATACAGGAGCAGTATCCTCAGTCGCGCGTCACTCTGTGTCGCGTCGAGGTGCGTCAGGCATGGATGCGAAGGTACAATGCATATGGGCGACGAAGTTTGTCCAGGACTGGAGCGCCTTTGGACATAAGAACCGACAGCGCCGTCCAGTCAATTGCTTCGGCGAGTGGCTGTGGAGAAGCGATGATAGGTTCCACTGCGACCATCTCGATACCCGCAAGGAGTAACACTCAATGCCGTTGAGTGTTATTCCTTGCTAGAGGATCTGCCAATCCTTGTTGCCTGAGCCCCGAACGAAGCGGAATTTGTTTCGGCCATCAAACTCCACGACCAAATAGTTCCCACGTTGAAAGTAGCCCATGGCTTTGCTTATTATGGGGTAGAAATTCACGTTAAATAAGTCGCCGCCGCTAATCTCGGTACCTTCAAAACCCCAGCGATTTCCAGACGGAAACCATCTGCTTATTTCATAGGCACCCTTTGATATTCCCCCGGAAACTCCGACCGCTATTGACTGCATCTGGCTGCGAAATTGTTGGGAGACAATCCAGCAGCATCGCGTAGCGTCATAAGGGATCTTGCCTCCCTGTAGGGCTTTGTATATAGGGAAAATGAAGACACTCTTGTACCCGGTCTTTGGATTGACTGGTTGAGCCGCAAACGAATACACGTCCTCATGCATCAGCAAACCATGCTCTGCTGCTCCGTGGCCTCGCACGTCATTGAGTACGGGACCATTTTGGGAGACCTCAAAGGCATCGATTAATGCCGCTTCCACATGATGCGCAACTGGCTCGTCCAATCCGTGGCGCAGAATGAACCAATCGACAATCTCGTCAGCAGCCCAGATTTCAATAATGCGTTGAATTTTGGAGCTGCGTGTTCCCTCCGGATTTCGGAGCGCAGTTTCGGCGTCGGTGAAATGCTGAAAGAGGCGAGAATTTCCATTGCCTTGACCGCCGCCCTTCCCGACATAGAAGACCTTGTTGTCCCTTGGATCCCGTAGTGCATAAACATAGCACTTCAATTTTCCATAGATGTTCGTATCAAAGTCTTTTTCCATATTGTTCCGTGAAATATCGCCCATGCTTTCCCCCGCTATGAATTTAGCGAAAAAGTCTGAATCGCCTCCCCAAACCCTCTCAACCACCACTTCAATTGCTCCGACTCGACAACCGTCGCGGTAACCTCAAAGGCATCACCGAGATCGGCCACCTGCTGATCGCGCGACAGGGCTGTTTCCAGTAGGTGCTGCCCCGCGATCTTGGCGATGCGGAACTTCAACTGAATGCGCTTGCCCTCGCCAAAGCCGAAGCGCCCGTCGTCGTCATAGCGTTCCAGATTGAACGTTGCGGGCCGTTGAAACGACAGCGTGCTTTCAGTTGCGGAAATGATGCGGTGCAGGGCGAGGCTGCGTTCGTTGTCGAAGTGGGCGAAGCGGCATACCAGATAGAGTCGTGGCCCCTGTTGGGCTAGACCCAGCGGCATGACCTTGGCCTTGTTGCGTCGACCTTGGGCGTTCTTGTAGTCCACGTCGAGCCAGTGATTCTCGTAGAGTGCCCGGCTGACCGATTCGAAGACACCGTCTCTTAGGGTTCCCGTGATTCATCTGCCGGATGCTCCATTTGGAGCGGAAGCATGGGCGCTTATCGAATTGGAAATACCGGTCGGACTAACGTTGGAATCGGGCAACCAGATATTGCAGGTCAGTGTCAGTGCTGGTACGCCAGATGGTCAACCAGTCGCGTTTCTGGACCAGACCCTGACTCTGAAGGCGGTTTCGGCGGCTGGTTGGGATGCAATTCTTCCGGATCGGCTTGTGGTGGCGCGCCAGGCCGAATTAGCTGCAGCGGCCTTCTTGGTACATGCGCGAGCGGCCGCTGAGCAAGGGGACTGGTCTACGCTTCAACAGATGGTCGAGCAGGCCCGTCAGTCTTTCGCCGATCACCCCTGGGTCTCGGACATGCTCGAGGAATTCGCCGAGATTGCGAAGGTCATGGATTCAGCCCGTTTCCGAAAAGAGGCGCTGTATTCGTCAAGAAAAATGAGTTCGCGGCTGTCTGCTAAAGATGAAATACCTGGTCACATCGTCGGAGATGCTGAAGCGGCAAGCTATTTGAGGCGCAAGCGAGCGCAGGGCAAGGCCCAGTTCGAGCCGCGTCCGGAGGATCACAAGCCTTGATGCGGTCGTCGAGTAAGCGACCGTCAGGGCTTTAGACACTTCAGGACGCAGTGAGGGAGACGGCAGCAAGGATGGATTTGCGCGAGCGATTTTCCGGATGTTTGTTGGGCGGTGCGGTCGGGGACGCGCTCGGCGCGCCCGTCGAGTTCATGAATCTATGTGAGATCAGGGACCGCTTCGGCATCGACGGCATACAGGACTTCGTACCCGCATACGGCCGAAGGGGTTCAATCACCGACGATACCCAGATGACCCTGTTCACTGCCGAGGGGATGATCAGGTCCGCCATGCGCATCCTGGATCGAGGACTATGTGCAACCGAGACCGTCACCGGCCGCGCATACCACCGCTGGTTGATTACCCAAGGGGAGCGCTCACCGGTACAGGACTCTCTGACGGAGTGGCCAGGCTGGCTGTTTGGCCACGAGGAACTGCACAAGCGCCGAGCACCGGGCAACACCTGTTTGTCCGCCTTGCGCAATGCCCCGGATGTGGACCATCCCGCGGAAAACGACAGCAAGGGCTGCGGTGCGGTGATGCGCATGGCACCGGTCGGTCTGATGGGTGAGCGGCTCGGTTGGTCGTACGAGGAGACCATGCGCACCGGATCCCGCCTCGGGCACTTGACCCACGGCCATCCGTCGGGATACCTCTCAGCCGGCGCATTTGCAGTGATTGTCCAGGCGCTGCTACGAGGCGTATCCCTTCCTGAGGTAGCGCAGGTGGCCCTCGATACACTGAGGGGGCACGAAGGGCATCTGGAAGTCTCCGAAGCTCTGCATCGGGCGTTGGCACTTTCGACGTCAGCGACCCCTTCAGACAAGGCGATCCGAACCCTCGGTGCCGGCTGGGTAGGCGAAGAGGCGCTTGCCATCGCGCTGTATTGTGCGCTGGTGGCCAGCGATTTGCGGACGGGAGTGATCATGGCGGTCAATATCGATGGGGATTCTGACTCCACCGGTGCGATTGCCGGCAACCTTCTCGGAACCATGTATGGAATCAAGGCGATTCCCTCTCGCTGGTCAGAGGGGGTGGAGCTGCGTGAGGTTCCAGACTCCGCGGTTCGCGCAATCCCAGCCACTTCGGCGCGCCTCGTGTCGCGGTCAGGGCATGCAGCAGGCCGAGATAGTGCGCCTCGGGAATGATCACCCGATGCGCGGCCATCGCGGCGCCGATCCAGTGCAGTAGGCGATCACGGTGACCGACCAAGCAGCCGTCGGACGACATCTCGAAGTGCCCAAGGACGCGGTTGAACTTGTATTCGTCCGCCTTGCCGGCATCGTGGATCAGACCGCCCAGTACCGCGATCGGTACATGCACCCGATCCCGGCCTCGGGCCATCGATTGGGCTTGTTCCGCCACCTCGACGCTGTGCCGGAAATTGCCGTTGATGTCGTTGTGATGGTTCTGCAATGAACTGGGTCCCATCAGATAGCGCTGGAAGCGCCGCCCGTCCCAGAACATGCTGTTGAGAAGATGCCGGAAGCCACGGGGCAGCGACTCCCACAGGGTCGAAGCGCGCTGCAATAACTCGCGATCCTTCACCCAGGCCATTGGCACCGTCTGGAATAGGTTGACCTCGGGCCTTGGCCGTTCCATCAGCACCAGGCGATTAATGTGCACGCAGCCGTCGACCGACATCGGGCGACCTGACCAGCGAATGCTGACCAGACCGCCACGGGTGATACGGATGTCGGGATGTAGGCACGTCCACTCAGTGCGGAGTGTGGCGGCATCGTGGAACAGAGTGGCACGATTGAGAACCAGTCCACCCGCGGCCGGATAGCGCTCGATCGACTGCACGCGCAGGAGTTGCGGCAGGATATGAGGGAGGTTGTCGGCAGTGGGTCGGGGCAGGGGATGTGTGTTCGGAAAGAGGATCGGTTCAGTCATGGCTGGGCTCCTTGTCGCTGGGGATGGCATCGGCAGGTTGGGCGTTAGCATTGTTGAGTTGGCGGTCACCGTTGCCCATAACGTTGGTAAGCAGTCGCTCGAATGCAGAGCCGTCTTTCCGCGTGAGATTCGGCACAAAGCGGGCATAGACACGGAATAGCATTTCCGTGTTCGAGTGACCCAGTTGCGCTGCGATCCACTGTGGGCTTTCGCCGGAAGCCAGCCACAGGGTTGCTGCTGTATGGCGGGTTTGATAGGGACGTCGCTTCGCCAGCCCCAAGTGACGCAACAGGGGATACCAGACGCGGTTGGTGACGTTCTTGTGATCGAGCGGCCTGCCATTTCGCGTACAGAAGACGAACTCAGAGGAAGCACGGGTAGCTTTCTCTTGCTCCTTCAATGCATCGAATACCAACTGCGTCATTCTGATCTCGCGCTGAGAGAAGTCGGTTTTGGTGTATTCCTCCTCGCCGGCAACGATGGTCTCGCGCACGAGAATGAGCCGACGCTCGAAATCGACGTACTTCCACTTCAGACCATCAACCTCGCCGGTGCGCATGCCCGTGAAGAAGCGCGTCGTGTAGTAGTTGCGGAAGTCGGGTCTCACCGTCTTGATGATCTTCTGCACCTCGTCGAGCCCAAACGGCTGGACGTCGACTTTCTTCACTCGCAGTTGTTTGATGTTCTGGAACGGCGTGCGAAAATCAAAGCGGTCGGCTGCTTCGTTGAGGATCATCCGGAACGGGTTCAGCAGCTTGTTGATCCTGGGATTGGAAAGAACTGTCTGCTTGCCCCGCGCCTGGACTTTGGCGAGCTCAGCGCGGAATGCAAGAATTTCAGCCTTGGTGATTTGGCCGACCGCCATTTCCCCGAAACGTGGGATCAGGATTTTGTCCAGACCCGCACGAACATTCGTGCGATGGGATCTTCTCCACTCGATGGCCTTCTCGTTGAACCACGTTTCGGCGAAGTCCTTGAACAGTGGCGTGTTCACGTTTCTCTGGGTGACCGGCGCTGATGTCATCCCGTCGCTCGATATGGCGGCGCCCAGGGCCTTAACGGCACTAGCCATCGGCGTCTCGTCAAACCTTCCGACATTGCGACTCGATGGGAAGTAGCGCGCGTAGTCGAACGTGCCGAGGCTGAACTCGCCGTCGATGCGATCGAGCAACTTCTGCACTTTCTTGCGATTGGCCGGAGTATCCGGCAGGGCTGTCTGTTCGCGGCAGCGCTTGCCTCGGTAGTAGAAGTCGATGAACAGGAACCCCGTATCCTTGCGGGCTCGTACGCTAGCCACGGCACACCTCGCCGTTTGCCATCGGGATGCCAAAGGTTTCGCCCACGCTTTGCATGTCGCGCTCGATGGCTTCCCAGATGAAAAGGATCTTCCGGCCGCCGAACGGACGGAAGTAATGGACGCCCTCCAGAAGGACGCTGTCTTTCAACCGTTCGCGAATCGTGCGTGAGTCGTACTTGATGCGCCCGGAAAGTTCGTCTGTCGTGAGGTAGGTTTGCGACATGTGTAGCCTCCTGTGTGGAAAATGGTCTAGGATTCGTTTTGGCTATGGTGCGAGGCCAAATGTCATCCTGAATGACATTATGCACAACAGAAAGCTGTTTGCAAGAACTTTTTTACATCCTGTGTGACTTTTTGTTTTGGAGGGCAGCAATGATCAAGTGCCACCTGTCGCGATTGATGGGCGAGCGCAAGATGAAGATCGTCGATGTGGCCAGGGAGACCGGCCTTCATCGCAATACCATCACGCTGCTCTACAACGAAACCGCAACCCGACTGGACCTGGATTCGATGGATCGCCTGTGCAGGCTATTTGGCTGCCAGGTAGGAGAGATATTCGAGTACCGCGAGGATGGGCAACCTTCGGCGTAGGCGCGGAGGGCGGCAGTCAAATTGCAGAGTTGGGGCCAATGACGCAGATCGAACCAGGCACGGCGCGGGCACACCACGGGCGCGGCTTGGGCACAGCGCTCCAGCACGAAACGGATCTGACGATAACCGGTCGCGCCTTGAGCGGTGATTTAATTCCGGGCGATGACCATTACCCGTCTATGCGAAACACGTGGATGGGCACGGATCGAAACGCGAAGACAATCGTAAGACGAACATCTGATGGGGAACTGGCGCGCCTGACACGATTCGAACGTGCGACCCCAGCCTTCGGAGGGCTGTACTCTATCCAACTGAGCTACAGGCGCGTGATGCTCGTCGTAGACACGAGGAGCAAAATTCATTTTACTACGCGGACTCCGAACGACTACTGCCTTCGGAGGGCTGTACTCTATCCAACTGAGCTACAGGCGCGCTGAGGGGATACAGATGTAGACTGTGCCCATTCTACAGCCAAGCCGATAAAATCGCTATAATTAGGCACTTATCCGCATGTTTCGACACCACTCTTGCGGCTCCATTTCGAATAACAGGTGAACAGATGCTCAGCATGAATATTCGTTCGTACGCGCTGGCGAGCGTGATCGCGATGTCAACTCCTGCGGCCTTTGCCATGGGCGCAAGCCCGAACGTTGACGACGATGCGGTTAACGCCCGGATTCAACCGGTTGCCAAGCTGGAAATGGCGCCGCTTGCACCGAAGGGTGGTGCGGTCAGCCGTACCGGCGAGCAAATGTACAAGACGATCTGTTTTGCCTGCCACGCCCAGGGTGCCGCCATTCCGACGTCGCCGAAGCTTGGTGACAAGGCGGCGTGGGCCCCGCGTATCGGCGTTGGCCTTGACGTGCTGACCAAGTCGGCAACCGTCGGCAAGAACGCCATGCCGCCCAAGGGTGGCGCCACGGACGCGACCGAGATCGAACTGGCGCGCGCCATCGTTTATATGACCAACCAGTCTGGCGCCAACTTCAAGGAGCCAACCGCCGGCGCCAAGATCGCTTCCAGCGAGCGCACACCCGAGCAGATTGCCCAGTCGGCGTGCCTGAAGTGCCACGAGACCGGCGAACAAGGCGCGCCCAAGCTTTCAGATCAGGCCGCCTGGCGCCAGCGTTCATCCAAGGGAATCGATGCCGTCACCAAGACGGTGATCCGCGGCCACGGCAACATGCCTGCCCGTGGTGGCGTTGCCGATCTCACCGACACCGAACTGAAGTCGGTGATCACCTACATGCTCAAGCGCGCCGGCTCCGGCGCCTGATCGAACGTTTGCGACATACGGGGCGGGCGCCTGACCGGGTGTCCGCCCCTCGTTTTTTCCGGGTGGCCTATTTCGGGCTGGCGAGCATGGCCCGGAACTGAGCCAGCTTCGCGCGCCCAGCCAGTTTGTCTTCCGGTGCCGGCGTGGCGGATTTGCCGCCCACCCGCTTCAGATCCTCGCCCATCTCGGCGACAAAGCGCGAGATTTCCCGCTCCGTCACTTCTCTGCCCTGCTTGCGCTTCTCGCACCAAGTGACGGCAAGGCTCATCTGCGCACGCGTGATGCCCACGTACATGAGCCGGCGCTCTTCTTCGAGTTTGGCGGCATCGAGCGACTCGCGGTGCGGCAGGATGCCCTCCTCGACGCCGACCAGGAAGACATGGCGGAACTCCAGGCCCTTGGCGGCGTGCAGCGTGGCCAGTTGCACGGCATCCTGCTCACCATCCTGCTTGTCGAGCATCGAAATCAGCGCCACGGTTTGCGCCAGTTCGACCAGCGTCTTGCCCTCGTCTTCGCCCTTGGTCGCCAGCCAGCCGACAAAATCCTGCACGTTGCCCCACTTGGTCTCTGCCTCCTTTGGATCGAGCGTTCTGAACAACCATGTCTCGTAGCCGATGGCGCGCAGCAGATCGTTCAGCACCTGTCCGGCCGGTTCCTTGCCGGCGCGGAACTCGATGCGGTTGATGAAGTTGCCGAACTCGCGCAAGGCCGCGTGTGGTTTCGCCGAAATCTCGGTCTCGATGCCGGGTGCGAAGATCGTCGCGAACAGGCTCTGGTGCCGCCGCCCCGCAGCCTGGCCGAGCGTTTCCAGCGTTGTGCCGCCGATGCCGCGTTTCGGTGTCGTCACGGCGCGGATGAAAGCCGGATCGTCATCCTGGTTGGNNTCTTCGAAGCTGCGCGCCTGGTAATTGCCGCGATAGAGGATGGCGTAATCGCTCCATTTGCCGCGATGCTCGAAGCGATGCGCTTGCAGGCGCACCGCTACCCACTCGGCCTCGTGGTCGTTGTCGCGGCAAGCTACCACCTGGATGGCATCGCCGTGGCCCTTGTCAGACCACAAGCGCTTCTCGAACAGTTTCGGGTTCTGGGCGATGACGCTGTTGGCGGCGGCGAGGATGCGCGTCGTCGAGCGGTAGTTCTGTTCCAGTTTGATGATCTTCAGTTGCGGATATTCGTCGCGCAGCAGGCTCAGGTTGCCGATGTCGGCGCCGCGCCAGCCGTAGATNNGTAGATCGACTGGTCATCGTCGCCCACCGCCGTGAAGTTCGCCCGCGCACCGGTCAGCAGCTTCATCAGCCGGTATTGGCAGCGGTTGGTGTCCTGGTACTCGTCGACCAGCAGATGCCAGATGCGGCTGCGCCAGCGGCTGCCAACTTCGTCGTGTGACTCGAACAGCACCACCGGCAAGCGGATCAGGTCGTCGAAATCGACCGCCTGGTAGGCGCGCAGCGTGCGCTCGTATTCTGCATAGATCTTTGCGGCGCCGGCTTCGAGTTCATCCTCGGCAATCGTCGCCGCCTCCTCGGGGCCAACCACAGCGTTTTTCCAGAGCGAGATGCGGTTCTGGATCATGCGGATGCGCAGCTTGTCGGCATCGCGCAGCATTTCCTGGAAGAGCTGGCCCGTATCCGACGCGTCGAGAATCGAAAAGCCGGGCTTGAGTCCAGCGTGGCGCGCCTCGGTGCGCAGGATGCGCGCACCGAGCGCGTGGAAGGTGGAAATGTTGAGCCCCTCGCCACGGCTGCCAGCCAGCTTCGCCGCGCGCTCCTTCATTTCTTTCGCCGCCTTGTTGGTGAAGGTGATGGCGGTGATCTTCTCGGGCGCGATGTTGCACTCGTCGATCAGCCACGCGATCTTCTGCGTGATGACGCGCGTCTTGCCGCTGCCCGCGCCGGCCAGCACCAGCAGCGGGCCATCGAGATAGCGGATTGCCTCCCGTTGCGGCGCGTTGAGGGAATCTGCCGCCAACGGTTAGTTGCCGAGGGCGCCAAACACCTTCTTCGCCAGGTTACCCACAGCGCCGATCGGATTCGTGCGAATGGACTTCTCCTCGTCGGCGATCATCAGATACAAACCATCGAGGGCCTTGCCGGTCACATAGTGGTCGAGATGGGCGTCCTCGTCCTTGACCAGGCCAAGCTTGGCCGCCTTGCCGGCGAACTGGTCGTATTTTTCAGCGACATTGACCTTCGCCATCGCCTTCTGGATGATCGGTTTGAACTTCTCTCCGAGGGGTTCCGAGGTAGTGCGACGGAAATATTCGGTTGCCGCGTTGTCGCCGCCAGTGAGAATGCCCTTGGCGTCATCTATCGACATCTTCTTGATCGCCTCGACGAGCAGCTTCTTCGCCTCGGGCACGGCGGCCTCTGCGGCGCGGTTCATTGCCGTCTCCAGTTCATCGACATTCTTGCCCATGCCGAACTTGCGCATCAGTTCGGCCGCCTTCTCCAGGTTGTCCGGCAGGTGGATCTTTACCTTCGGGTTACCGAGAAAGCCGTCGTTCTGCCCCAGCATATCGACGGCCTTGCCGGCGCCTTGCGTGAGCGCCTCCTTGAGACCGCCGGCAGTGTCCTTGTTGCTGAGTTGATCGAGCGAAAGTGCGTAAGCCGCCGAAGACAACAGTAGCGCGGCGAGGGCAGGAATGAGCTTGCGCATGAGGGACTCCGATGCCAATGGGAAGGTGCTGATTCTACCGGCCTTCGACTGATTGAGCCCGCGTCCTGTTCGCCACCGAAGGTCAGACAATGGTGCTCCTGCACGTCTTCATCAAGAAGCAGCAGAAGACGCCGGCGCCGGACCTCGATCTTGCGCGGGACAGGCTGAAGCAGTTGCGAAGGAGATGATCATGAGCAAGAAGAACATTGGCAGCAGCTTCGACGATTTCCTCAAGGAAGAAGCGATGCTTGACGACGCGACCGCGGTCGCCATGAAGCGCGTCATCGCCTGGCAGATCGCCGAGGAGATGAAGGCGCAGAACATCACGAAGACCGAACTGGCGAAGCGCATGCACACCAGCCGCGCCGCATTGAATCGTCTGCTCGACGACGAAGACCCAAGCCTGACGCTGACTACCCTTGCCAGTGCCGCAGCCGCCCTGGGCAGGACGGTGAAGATTCAATTCGCGGCGGCGTAGCACGCTAAAGGCGTTCCGCGACGGCTGACTGTCTGAGACTCGGAGTCAGTTCCGTCCATTCATTTCCTGTTGGCAAACGCAAGCCACAAACATAGGGTTCCCATCCCGAAGTACCAGAGTAGGAGGGCATGAGGCCCCAATACGTTTTGTAGCGCCCTTGCGAGCGCAGCAAACAACCCCTTGCCGTCTCGTGAAAAACCAACCCAGTAGTCATAGACTGCACCTGAATACATAAGCACGGCGAGCCCAAAGAGTACTTTCGCTGTTTCTTTCTTCGACTGTTTGCTATCCATTCGTTAGCCCCGCCCCGTGAGCTTGCGAGTCTGCGTGATATGAACTGCGCACCAGCGGCGCGCACGCGGCGTTGGTGAAGCCCATCGCTTCCGCTTCGCGCTTATACATCGCGAAAATGTCGGGATGCACATAGCGCAGCACAGGCAGGTGGTGGCCGGAGGGGGCGAGGTACTGGCCGATAGTGAGCATCTCGACGTCGTGCGCGCGCAGGTCGCGCAGGGTTTGCAGGATTTCCTCGTCGGTCTCGCCGAGGCCGACCATGAGGCCGGACTTGGTCGGGATATCCGGGTGGCGCGCCCTGAAGTCCTTCAGGAGCTTCAGTGAGTGCGCGTAGTCGGCGCCAGGCCGGGCCTGCTTGTAGAGGCGCGGCACGGTTTCCAGGTTGTGGTTCATCACGTCGGGGAGATTGCCCTCGAAGGCCTCCAGCGCGACCTCCAATCGGCCGCGAAAATCGGGCACCAGCACTTCGATTTTCGTCGCGGGCGAGAACTCGCGAATCTTCGCGATGCAGGCGGCGAAGTGGCCGGCGCCGCCGTCCTTGAGGTCGTCGCGGTCGACGCTGGTGAT
>PMIH01000219.1 GCA_003158255.1 Rhodocyclaceae bacterium | reverse complement strand
ACTAGGCGCGCATTGTCTGTCTCAGCAACGAATACGAGCTGGGCGATTTTGGCATGGGCGGCGTGCACATCAAGCGCGGCGTCTACATCACCAATTGCAAGACCTTTGCCGAATCGCTGATGGTCGAGCGTGACATCGAGTGGATCACCCGCGCCCATGTCACGAAGGTCGAAGCCGGGAAGATCCATTACGAAACGCTGGACGGCACCTTCCACGAACTGGAGTTCGATTTCTCGATGCTGATCCCGCCTTTCGCCGGCGTTGGCTTGAAGGGCTACGACAAGGCAGGCGCCGACATCACCAGTCAGATGTTCGCGCCCAATGGCTTGATGCGGGTGGATGCCGACTACATGCCGCGGCCGTACCTCGAATGGAGCGCCAACGATTGGCCCAAGACTTACCAGACGCCGGGCTATCGCAACATCTTCTCGGTCGGCATCGCCTTTGCGCCGCCGCACCTGATCAGCCGGCCCATGCAGAGTCCCAACGGTACGCCGATCAATCCCGCGCCGCCGCGAACCGGCATGCCCTCCGCCGCCATGGCGAAGACCGTAGCCATGAGCCTCCGCGACATGCTCAATGGCGCCGAAAAACCCACCCATACCGCTTCGATGGCAGAAATGGGCGCGGCGTGTGTCGCCTCCACAGGGTCGCATCTCTTGCGGGGTACCGCCGTCACCATGACCGTATTTCCGGTGGTGCCGGACTTCCAGAAATATCCCGAATACGGCCGTGACATGGAACTTACCTTTGGCGAGATAGGCTTGGCCGGCCACTGGATGAAATCGCTGCTGCACTACACCTTCATCTATCAGGCCAAGATGCGTCCCGGCTGGTCCCTGCTGCCCGATTGAGACGAGATACGACATGACCGACAAGATCACCAACAAAGAGCCGTACCAGCAGGCCTACTATCCGCCGAAGCCGACGGGGTTCACCTGCTACATGAGAACGTCATTCCTCTGGCAGTGCTTCCGGTTCATCGCCATCAACATCAAGATGCTCAAACTGCTGGCGAGATCGTCGCACCACTAGTTACTCGATGCCCACCATACCCGCCGCCGGATAGCGCGCGCCGGCGACGAGCGCCGGGTCGAACAGCCGGTCAAGTTCGTCGATCTCGGCGGCTGACAGGCGATGGTCGGCAGCGGCGGCGTTCTGCTCCAGATAAGCCATGCGGCGCGTGCCGGGAATCGGCACCACATGCTCGTGCTTGGCCAGAAGCCAGCCCAGGGCGACTTGGGCGTTGGTGACACTGGTTGGCCGGCTTGCCATCGCGCGAGTCTTCTGAAGACTTACATCTACGGTACCTCAATCGAGTCCAGTCGCGCCGGTGGCGTGAGAAGGAAGCCAAGCGAAACGTCGAACTCATGTGGCTGACCGGCTGGCTGATGCCGGACTTCAAGACCATCGCCGATTTCCGCAAGGACAACGGCAAGTCCACTTTCCTTGGATTGACCGCGAGATGCCGGTTTCAAACGAGCGCCCATCGCCAGCCAGCAATCGACGACGCATCGGAACACGCCTACAGCCATCTCGAAAGGGCAGACAGGCTTCGCTTACATGCCGAGGAACGCTCTTGCCAGGAAAGCCGCCATCTGCTCGCGCGTGACCGTTTGGCTCGGACAATAGTTGCCGCCACCGCAACCGGTCGTGATCCCCAGTTCCGACATCCGCTTGATGTGGCCGCAGAAAGTGTTGGACACCGGCACGTCACTGAACGGTGCCGTGCTGCCACAGTAACCGGCTGCCGGATTGCCTTGCACCGCTCGGATGATGAAAGCCGCCATCTGATCACGCGTCACACTCTGGTTCGGGCAGTAATTGCCACTGCCGCAACCGGTGGTGATGGCCAGATCCTGCATTCGCTTGACGTACTTGCAGAAGACGTCGGAGATCGGCACATCGGTGAAGGGAGGCGAAGTACAGGCAGAAGCCGGCTCGCCTTCCTCGGCACGGATGATGAAGGCGGCCATCTGATCACGCGTCACGTTCTGGCTCGGGCAGTAGTTGCCCGAACTACAACCCGTGGTGATCCCAGCATCCTTAAGCGCGTTGACGTAATCGAAGGCGAAATCGGAGGCGGGAACATCGGCGAAAGCGCTAGGCAGATCCACCGAATCGATCCAGGCGGCATCCGTTCCGGAGGAACCAGAACCGTTCTTCTCGTATGCCCAGGCCACGGTGTGAGTTCCAGACGAAACGAAGGTACCGACGTGCGTCCAGTCCTGCTGGCCCGACCACGAGCCTTTCACCACGCCATCGACGTACAGGCGCAGGTAATCGGCGTTCACCTCGCTCGACACTTTGCGCTGGAAGGCGACGAAGCCGTCGCGGAAGTTGCCGGAGACCTGGATGCCGCTATGCGCGGCATTGCCCACCGTGCCGGACTTGAGAGCCTGCGGACCGGCGTAAGGCACATCGGCGGCGATGGTCCAGGGGGCGCTGCTACCCGTGGCGCTTAGCCAGCCGCTCGGGACGACACCACCGCTGGGGAAAAGATCGTCAACGGGAGTCGCGGTGTAGTCAATGGGCGTCGTGGTGTATTGAACCGCCGCCGGACTCGCGGGAAGTTGGCTAAAGGTGTTCAGACCCCAAGCGACAACAGTGCCGTCATATTTGAGGGCAAGACTGTGGTACTGACCACCCGCCACGGCCACGACACCGGTCAAACCCGAAACGCGCACCGGACTGGAACGGTTGGTCGTCGTGCCGTCGCCCAGTTGGCCATTGCTGTTCGGGCCCCAGGCCCAGACCGTGCCGT
>PMIH01000308.1 GCA_003158255.1 Rhodocyclaceae bacterium | reverse complement strand
GCGGCCAAGATGGGCGGCGGCGAAATCGGCTTCAACCCGCGCCTGCGTCTGGCCGTGGACAAGGGCAAGGCAGTCAATATGCCCAAGGACAAGATCGACAACGCCATCAAGAAGGGCACCGGCGAGCTTGAAGGCGTGAACTACGAAGAGCTGCGCTACGAGGGCTACGGCATCAACGGCGCCGCCGTGATGGTGGATTGCCTGACCGACAACAAGGTCCGTACCGTTGCCGAAGTGCGCCACGCCTTCGCCAAGCATGGCGGCAACCTCGGCACCGACGGCTCGGTGGCCTTCATGTTCAAGCATTGCGGCCAGATCATCTTCGCGCCCGGCGTCTCGGAAGACGCGGTGATGGACGCCGCCATCGAGGCCGGCGCCGAGGATGTGTCGACCAACGAGGACGGCTCGATCGAAGTGCTCACCGGGCCGGGCGACTTCCTGGCCATCAAGGACGCGCTGGAGAAGGCGGGCCTCAAGCCCGAGTTCGCCGAAGTGACCATGAAGCCGCAAAGCGAAACCGAGTTCGCCGGCGAAGATGCCATCAAGATGCAGAAGTTGCTCGACGCGATCGAAGGTCTCGACGACGTGCAGGAGGTCTACACGACCGCGGTGATGGACGAGTAGTCGGCGTACCGCCAGCACTGACTTTTCGCCATGCTGGCCCCCATGTCACGTCTGGCGCCTTTCCTCTTCGTCCTGCTCTGGAGCACCGGCTTCCTCGGCGCCAAGCTCGGCTTGCCGCACGCGGCGCCGCTTGCGTTCCTGCTGGTGCGCTACCTGCTGGTCCTCGCGCTGATGGCCAGCATTGCACTGGCAATGCGTGCGCCCTGGCCGCGCGATGCCCGCCATTGGTTCCACATCGGCGTCAGCGGCCTGCTACTCCATGCCCTCTACCTCGGCGGCGTTTTCGTTGCCATCGGTGCCGGTCTGCCGGCCGGCGTCACCAGTCTGGTCGTCGGCATGCAACCTTTGCTCACCGCCACCGTCGCCGGCTGGTTGTTGGGCGAACGGATCGTGCCGCGCCAGTGGCTGGGACTCGCGCTTGGTTTCGTCGGCGTGACGTTGGTGCTATCGAACAAGCTGGGTGCGACCTTCGGCGTCGACGCGCTCTGGCCGGCCATCGCGGCGCTGCTCGGCATCACCGCCGGCACGCTCTACCAGAAGAAGTTCTGCCCGCGTTTCGACTGGCGCACCGGTGCCGTCGCGCAGTTCTTGCCCGCCGCCATCGTTACCGGCCTGATCGTCTTCGCGCGCGACGACTTCCGCATCGACTGGACCGGCGAGTTCATCTTCGCGCTCGGCTGGCTGGTGCTGGTGCTGTCAATCGGCGCCATCTCGCTGCTCAACTGGCTGATCCGTCATGGCAGCGCCGTCAATGTCGCCAGCCTGTTCTATCTGACGCCGCCGACCACGGCGCTCCTCGCCTGGCTGCTCTTCGGCGAAACGCTGACCGGCCTTGCGCTCATCGGCATGGCGCTCGCAGTATTCGGCGTGTATCTTTCGCGGCGATGAGCACCGTCCGCATTCTCGGCATCGACCCTGGCCTGCGCATCACCGGCTTCGGGGTGATCGACAAAGTCGGCCAGAAGCTCGCCTACGTCACCAGCGGCTGCATCAAGAGCAACGACAAGGACAGCCTGCCCGAGCGCATCAAGACATTGCTGGACGGCATCGGC
Organism: Rhodocyclaceae bacterium; assembly: GCA_003158255.1. Lineage (GTDB taxonomy): Bacteria > Pseudomonadota > Gammaproteobacteria > Burkholderiales > Rhodocyclaceae > Fen-999. The sequence continues at coordinate 4,042 of PMIH01000308.1, read as the reverse complement.
GAAGTCATTTCGCTGCATCACCCGCTGGAAGCCGCGGTCGAAAAGGTGTTCGTCAACGTCAATCCGCAATCGACGCTGCTGCTCGGCCAGGCGCGTGGTGCTGCCATTTCGGCACTGGTCGGCGCCGATCTGCCGGTGGCGGAATACACGGCATTGCAGGTCAAACAAGCCGTGGTCGGCCATGGCAAGGCGGCCAAGGAACAGGTACAGCAGATGGTGATGCGGCTGCTGCAACTGCCGGGCGTGCCTTCTGCCGACGCGGCGGACGCGCTGGCCTGCGCCATCTGCCACGCGCACGGCGGTCAGGGACTGGGTAATATCGCAACGCGCGGCTTTCGCGTCAGAAAAGGAAGACTCATTTAGGGGGATAATCCCACCCCAACAACATGGGACGGCCGAGGTCGACAGGTGACCAAGCTCATGAAAGCCCGCGTCCGGTGCTGGCTGCTTTCGATTCGAGACAGCTTTGTTTCGCTGCTGCCGCTGACGCTTTTTGGCGTTGCCGCCATCCTGCTTCGCAACCTGCCTTACCCGCCATACCAGTCTTTATTGACCGACTGTTTCGGCATCGGCTGGAAGGACTACCTGAACCAGATTGTCAGCGCCAGCCATGGGATCTTCGGCATGGCGCTGTCGGTCGTCGTCGCCTTCCACGTTACGGCCCGCCTCTCGCCACTCCGGGATGCAGACAAGAATCCGCCGCCGCTGGCCGCAGCAATGTCCAGTCTGGTCAATTTCATGATCTGCGTGCAGCACGTGCCGCAATGGCGCGATCAACTCGGCTATCACGCCATGTTTCTGGCCATCTGCATCGGCATCGCTTCGGCGGAATTGCTGCGCTGGGCATCGGGACGTTCCTGGCTCACGATCGTCAAGGTCCCCAGCGATGCGGACAGGGTTCTATATCACGCCTTGCGGCTGAGCACACCGATCATCCTGTCCGGCATACTCACCCTGGTCGTCGCCGGGCTGGTGCGGCTGCTGCCGCTACCCGAACACCCGTTCGCCCTCCGCAGCGAGTGGTTCATCGCGCTGCCATTAAGCGACTTCGTCATGACTTCCGTGGCGACGCTGATGAACCAGGGATTCTGGCTGATCGGCATGCATGGCGGGCATCTCCTCGATACCTACGCGAGCGGCCTCTTTTCCCCTTCGACCTTGCCGCCGGACGGGAAAATGGCCTGGCGTCCCCTTTTCGACATGTTTGTCCTCGTGGGCGGCACGGGCGCGACCCTCGGCCTGGTAATAGCCATATTGATCGCGGTTCCCCGCGGCTCGCAGCGCCGTATCGCTCAATTGGGATTGTTGCCATCGCTGTTCAACATCAATGAAGTCATCGTCTTCGGGTTGCCGATCGTCTTTTCCCCGATCTACTGGATTCCGTTTGTCCTGGTACCGCTGACATTGACCGTCTTATCCCTGACGGTGCTGCATCTCGGCTGGGTCGAGATGTATCCGGGCGATATTCACTGGTCAACGCCACAGCTGATTTCGGGATGGCTGGTGACGCATTCTTGGCGAGGAGTACTCCTACAGGCAGTCGAAATCGCCATCAGCACGGCGCTCTACCTTCCCTTCGTGCGGCGTGCCGAAGCAGGTCGGCGCAAGCGGCAGGACAAACTCTTTCGCGAGGTAGTGAAAGCCATTTCGGACGAGGCTACCGAACGGGTAACGATGATCCGTCGCGATGACGAAGTCGGCCTGGTCGCCCGTTCACTGCTCAAGGAACTTCGCACGGACATCAACAAAGGAGATCTCTGCTTGAACTATCAGCCCAAGCACGACCGGGCCGGGCGTCTGGTCGGCGTTGAGGCGCTGGTTCGCTGGAACAGCCGGGATTTCGGTGCCGTGCCAACGCCTGCCACGGTTACGCTGGCCGAAGATGGCGGATGCATCCGGGAGCTTGGCGCCTGGGTGGTCGCCGAGGTATGTGCCTGCAAGGCCAGGTGGAATGCGGTGGGGTACAGGGACGTGTCGATTGCCCTCAACGTCTCGCCGACACAACTGGCGGATGCGGAATTCGTGCCACGCCTGGCATCCGCGTTACAGATCCATGGGCTCGATAGCAGCGAAATCGAAATCGAAATCATAGAATCCGAGGTCATACCTGACGAAGCAGCCACCAATTCAACCCTGGAGGCACTCTCGGCTCTGGGCGTCCGTCTGTCGGTGGACGATTTCGGGATGGGCCACAGCTCGCTGCTTCACTTGCGACGCTTCGACATTCACGCGATCAAGATCGACGGTTCCTTGACGCGTGACGTCCTGATCAATCAGGCCAATGCCGACATCATCAAGGCGATCACCGCCCTGGCCAAAGCGCGCAATGTGGAAGTTGTGGCCGAATTCGTCGAATCCGAGGCGCAGCGGAATGCCCTCTCCGAGATGGGGTGCGACCTATTTCAGGGCCACTTCCATAGCGCCGCCCTGTCGGAAGCGGACTGTCTGCGGTATTTCGCCAGCCATATACAATGCCGACGGTGAAAACCGAAGGCGGCATCACCCGCCATTACCCCGCATGATCGGCAGAATTTCCGGACTCCTCATCGAAAAGAACCCGCCGCAGATCACCGTCGACGTCGGCGGTGTCGGCTACGAACTCGAAGTGCCGATGAGCACGTTCTACAACCTGCCCGCGCTGGGCGAGAAGGTGTCGCTGGTCACGCATCTGGTGGTGCGCGAGGACGCGCACTGCCTGTACGGTTTCGGCGGCGCCGACGAGCGCATCGCCTTTCGCCAGCTCGTCAGGATTTCCGGCATTGGCGCGCGCACGGCGCTGGCGCTGCTCTCCGGTCTGTCGGTCAATGAGCTGGCGCAGGCCGTGGCATTGCAGGAATCCGCGCGACTGGTGAAGGTTCCCGGCATCGGCAAGAAGACGGCCGAGCGACTGCTGCTGGAGCTGAAGGACAAGCTGAAGACCGCCGGCCTTTCCGCGAAAGTCAGTCATGGTGGTACGCCGCCAGATGCGGCATCCGACATCCTCAACGCGCTCTTGGCACTCGGTTACAACGAGCGCGAGGCGCAAGGCGCCATGAAAGCGCTGCCGGCAGATATCGCGGTATCGGACGGCATCCGCCAGGCGCTCAAGTCGCTGTCGAAGAACTGATGCCGCAAGGTTTTCTCAGTCGATTGCGCGTCTCGGCCGCGGCGTTCCGCTTCGGCATCAACCTCTGGCCGCCTTTCGTCGGTGCCGGCATCCACCTCACCGAACTGGCGCCCGATTTTCGCTCCGCCACGGTCCGGCTGCGCCACGGCCTGCTCAATCGAAACTATTTCGGTACCCACTACGGCGGCTCGTTGTTCTCGATGACCGATCCGTTCTACGCGCTGCTGCTGCTGCACAACCTGCCGCGTGGTTATCTGGTCTGGGACAAGGCATCGAGCATTGAATTCAAGCTGCCCGGACGTGGCGACGTCTTCGCCCGGTTCAAACTCACCGACGAGCAGATCGCCGACGTACTCACCCGCACCGAGGGCGGCGAGAAATACGAGCCGACCTGGACGGTCGATATTGTCGACGCCGACCAGCAGGTCGTCGCCACTGTCGCCAAAACGCTGTACATCCGCCGCAAGCGGGGGTCGGATAAACTGCCCACCTGATGAGCATCCAGACTGACCAGTTCGCCGACCGCCTGATCGACGCCACACCGGCCTCGCCGCAGGAGGACGCGCTCGAACGCGCACTGCGGCCGAAGAAGCTGGCCGAGTACGTCGGCCAGCAGAAGATCCGCACCCAACTGGAAATTTTCATCGAAGCCGCCAGGCGGCGCAGCGAATCGCTCGACCACGTGCTGCTGTTCGGCCCGCCGGGGCTGGGCAAGACCACGCTGGCGCACATCATCGCCCACGAGATGGGCGTCAATCTGCGCCAGACCTCGGGGCCGGTGCTGGAACGCGCCGGCGATCTGGCGGCGATACTGACCAACCTCGAACCGAACGACGTGCTGTTCATCGACGAGATCCACCGGCTCTCGCCCGTGGTCGAGGAAATCCTCTACCCGGCGCTGGAAGATTTCCAGATCGACATCATGATCGGCGAAGG
>PMIH01000278.1 GCA_003158255.1 Rhodocyclaceae bacterium | reverse complement strand
AACTCGGCGCTGGTGTCGAGGTTGTGGTTGTAATAGTCGAGGCCCGCGGCGGCGAGCTTCTCGGCTTGTCCGGGACCGAGCAGGCCGAGCGTCAGGCAGGCTTCCATGCCGAGGTCTTTCACCACGCGCACCATCTCGACGACCTTGTCGAGATCGCCTTCCTTCGGCCCACGCCAGGCGGCGCCCATGCAGAAGCGGCTGGAACCGCTCTCCTTCGCCGCCCTGGCCGCCACTTTCACCTCTTCCAGTTCGAGCAGCTTGCCGCGCTCGATGCCAGTATCTTCGTCGCGCCGCGCCGACTGCGAGCAGTAGCCGCAATCTTCCGAACAACCGCCGGTCTTGATCGATAACAGCGTCGAACGCTGCACGGCATTGGCGTCGAAATTCTGGCGATGCACCTGCTGAGCGCGAAACATCAGGTCGGCGAAGGGAAGGTCGAACAGGGCCTCGACGGCGTCGGCACTCCAGGGTGCGGAAGTCGGCGCGGTTGTGCGCGGTTGTTGGGCGGTGGCAGCAGTCATCTGGAAATCTTTGGCAGAATGCGGGGTGATGGGTGGCGGATGATCCGCGAAGGAGCCGGGCTTGTCAATTTGGCAGAAGGTCTTGACCGTACTGCTGCCGCAGGATTGCCTGCTCTGCGGCACCACTTCTGGCGACGCATTGCTTTGCCCAGCGTGCCATCGCGAGTTGCCGCGCCTTGCCGTCGATGCTTGCCCGGTGTGCGCCGAGATGTCGCCGGGCGGCATGACCTGCGGCGCCTGCCTGAAGTCGCCGCCGCATTTCGACGCCACGTTCGCCGTCTTTCGTTACAGCTTCCCGGCCGACAAGCTGATTCAAGCGCTCAAGTATCATCGGCGTACCGCCACGGCTGACTTTCTGGCGACGGCGATGCTGGCGTGCGCCCCACCGGGCGCGGATGTGATCGTGCCGTTGCCGCTCGCGCTACCGCGACTGCGCGAGCGCGGATTCAACCAGGCGGTCGAAATTGCCCGGCCGCTGGCGCGCGCGCTCAAGCTGCCGCTCGAACTCGATGGCTGTATCCGCAGCCGGGACACCGCGCCGCAAGCGACGCTGCCGTGGAAGGAACGGCAGAAGAACGTCCGCCACGCTTTCGAATGCAATATCGACCTGAGCGGCAAATCCGTCATCGTCATCGACGACGTCATGACGACGGGCGCCACGCTCGACGAATTCGCCCGCACGCTCAAGGCGCACGGTGCGGTGCGGGTCACCAACTGGGTGACGGCAAGGGCGCTGAGGAGTTAGCGCAGCCGCTGCTCGACGGCGGCAGCGAGATCCGGCGGCAACGAACCAATTTCGCGGGCCTTGATGAACGCCTCGCGCGCCTCCAGCGGCCGCTGGAGTTTCTCCAGCAGCAGTCCATGGAAGGCCAGATAGTCGGCGCTGTGCTCGGCGTAACGAGCGTGGCTGGCCATGGTCTGCTCGGCCTCGGCGATCTGCCCTTGCTCGACTTGCAGCCGCGCCAGGATCATCGCCCAGCCGGGCTGGCCGGCAACGAGCGCCAACCCTTCGGCGGCAACCGCCTGCGCTTCTTGCCACTGCCGCTGCTCCATCAGGAGGCTCAACAGCGCCTGGCGCGCCGAGACCTGGCGCGCGTCTAGCCGCAGCGCCGCCTGAAAGTCCTCCTGCGCCTCGCCCAGTCGTTCCTGACGGTAGGCAGTCATGCCCTTGCGGTACTGCCCTTCCGCCGTGTCGGGTGGGGGCGCCAATGGGCGCTTGTCGATCGTCGGCGTTACCGCAGCAATCCCCGAAGTGCTGGGAGCCACCGCCGCCGGTTCGGCATGCGGCGTGGCGTGGTGCAGCCGGAAGTCCATTTGCAGCGACTCGGAAGTTGCAACCTTGTTCGTTTCCGCAACGGGTGGCTCCGGGGCAACGTCGCTCGGCATCGGCACCACCAGCATTGGCACCGCCACGGCCTTCGCGGGTGCCGGCGGCTGGGCAGCGGCAATTGGCGGCACGCTCTGGCCGGGCGATGGCGACGCCCGCCATGCGTTGAATGCCAGCCAGAGACCGGCGGCACCGATCACTACCCCGGCAATGACCGACCATACGCGTTCCCACGGGAAATGCTTTTCCGGCGGCAGGGCGCGCACCTGGGCGGCCACGCCCGAGCGCTCAAGCGCCGAGGCTTGCCGGCTGTCGAGGTCGCGCAACATCTGGTTGATCAGACTCATGCCAATCCCCACATGGGCCAGCCAAGCTTCTGCGCGCCCTCGGTGTCGCGCGCCGCCGCGCGTACGTGGCGCAAACACACCTCGTCGCCGCCTTCGCCGAAAGCGGCCAGCATCGCCTTGTGCGAAAGAATGTTAACTAGCCGAGGCATGCCGCCGGAATAGCGGTACAACGCGCGCCGTGCCGGCCCGGAAAAGAGCCTGCCACCGTGGTAGCCGGCCACACGCAGGCGATGGTCGATGTAGGCGCCAAGTTCGCCGCGCTGCAAGCCGGGCATGCGGTAATGGAAGACAATGCGTTGCCGCAACTGCCGCACCGAAGGCTCTTCGAGCCGAGTGTCGAGTTCGGGCTGGCCGAAAAGCACGATCTGGATCAGCTTGCGTTTCTCGGTCTCCAGATTGGATATCAGGCGCAGCGCCTCCAGCGTCGGTATCGGCATGGTCTGCGCCTCATCGATGCATAGCACCGCTGTCTTGCCCTGTTCCGCGAGTTCGAGCAAACGGCGATTGGTGCGCTTGACGATATGCACGTTGTCGTCGTTTTCGCCACCCAAGGCACCCAACTCTTCCGCCACCTCCAATAGTAAAGCGCGGGCATCGAACTGAGGGTTCGGGATGTAGGCGGCGACGCATTCGTCGTCCAGTGTGGCGAGAAAGCGACGACAGAGCAGTGTCTTGCCCGTGCCGACCTCGCCGGTGATCTTGACGAAGCCTTCGCCGCCACGCACGGCGAGCAGCAATGTGTTGAGGGCTTCCTGGTGCGAAGCCGCCGAGTAGACAAACTGGGTATCAGGCGTGATGCTGAACGGCAGCTCGGTCAACCCGAAGTGGCCCAGGTACATGGCGCGCCCGCTCAGCGGTCTCCGGACATGAACTCGCGCGGATCGAGCTTTTGCATGCGCTCGCTGCTGGTCTCCAGGTCGCTCATCCAGGCCCGATCGGAATTGACGACCGTCGGCTTCAGCAGGATCACGAGTTCGCGCTTGCTGGCGCTGCTGGCGCGCTGGCCAAACAGGAGGCCAAACCCGGGAATGCTGCCCAGACCCGGCATCTGGCTGCGATCCTGCGTCTGGTTCTGCGTCATCAAGCCACCGATGGCGACGATATTGCCGTCGCTGACGCGCACGATGCTGTCCGTTTCGTTGACACTACTCGAAGCCAGGGGCAACTGGAAGACACCGAGTTGTACACCAAGATCGATGATCTTTTGCTTTTCCGTCACGACGCTAACCGCCGGATGGATATGCAGCACGATGTTGTTCTCCTCATCGATCTGCGGCGTCACGTCAAGCGAAATGCCGGAGAAATAGGGTTGCAGCGTCAATGTCGGCGTACTAACCGCGCCGCCGCTGGTGCCGTTTGTGGTGGTCGTCGTCGTCAAACCCGTCACGAACAGTTCATCCGTGCCAACTTTCAGCACCGCCTTCTGATTGTTGATCGTGGCAATGCGCGGACTAGATAGAACCGTGACGGTGCCCTGTCCCTCGAGAAAATTGAGAAGCGCGGCAAAGTTTGAGGTCTGGAGCGCCAACCCGATAAAACCGTTGCCGAGCGAGGTGGCGGCGATCGAACCGAGCCGGCCAGGGTTGACCGTAACGCCGCTGGCACTCAGGGAGGCGCCAGCTCCCGACGACGCAGCGTTGAGCGTCGAGCCTGGAGCAGCGACGCCACCCACGCTCCGGCTGTTCGCTCCGGTGTGGAAAGCCCCCCAGTTGATGCCCGCCTGGAAGTCCTGACTCAAAGTGACGTCGAGGATCTTCGCCTCCAGCATCACTTCGCGGTCGACCACAGTCTGGGTAGCGTGCAGATACGCCTCAACCTGCCTGATCTCGCGCGGCAGTCCACTGACGACGATGATGCCGGACTGCGGGTTGATCACTACCTTGCGGCCATCGGCATTGCCGACAATGGCGCTCAGCGCCACCGTCAAACTGGTCCAGAAATCGCTGTCGGTCGTCGTTTGTACACGGCTTGTTAGCGTTGTCGTGCCGGTCGTGGGTGTCGTGGGTGACGCGGGCTGGCCCGGGGTCGATGCGGACGGGCTGCCGCTGCCGGTAATTGAGCTCGACGTGACGCGCAACTCGCTGGCACCCTGACGGTGCGATGCCAGGTAGTTGACCTGAAACACTCGCGTTTGCAGCGTATTCGGCTGTACCGTGATGCGATTGCCCTTGACCGCGTACTCGTAGCCGTACATTTCGCGGATGGCATCGAGCGCCTCACGCACGGTCACATCCTTCAGGCTGATCGTAATCTGGCCACCGACATCCGGCGGCACCAGCATGTTGTAGCGGGTACCGGTGACGATGGCCACGAACACCTGCGCCGCCGGCGCGCTGACCACGGAAAGGTCGAAGCGCGGCTCGGCTGCCGAGCCGTTCGGCGCCTTCGGCATTTCCACCGCGAGCGGCGGCATCAATACCTTGTCGGCCGTTGGCTCCCGCGCGGCACGCTCGGCGGTGGCCTGTTTCAACTCGTCGCCGATGCTGTCATGAACTGCACCGGAGCGGAACTGCTGCGGTGCGCAGGCAGACAGTAGAAGGGCGACTGTCGCCCAGGTCATCGTCATGGTTCTGGTCATCATGGCCTTGCCTTTTCCAACTTGCCACGCGGTCGCTTCGCCGCGCTGGAGTCCGTCGACGTGATCTTCTTGCCGACGCCTGGTGTGAGGTACAACGTTTCCCTGCCCATCGCCGAACGCAGCTCGACGGAATCCTCGCCGACCCGCTCCAGCGTGGCTTCGCCAACCTTGCTGCCCAATTCGACGAATACACCGTTGATCACCGCCGCAGGCTTCGCGCCCTGGCGATGGATGATCGATTGCAAGCCGCTCGGCGCCACGCTGGTGGGTGTCGACTCGATCATGGCCGGTGGCCGGGTCGGGTCCGGCAATCCCTGGGCTAAAGCCGGCCCGGCTATCAGGCCCAGCATCGCCAGCGAGTACGTTCGAATCTTCATACGGCCAACCAATCCCGCTCGCGACTGAGCGTGTATACCGTCAGCGTCAGTTCGCTGCGCGGATAGTCCTTCGCCACGAGCGTCATGCCGCCAAAGAGCAAACGCTGCGGCGCACGCTCCAGTTCGGCTGCATAAGCGAGTAGCTCTGCATAGCTGCCGGCCAGCCGAATTTCCAATCCGTGGCGATAGATATTCTCCCGCGCGACGGTAGTCGGCTTTTCGGCTGGGCTTTTCTCGGCCGGCGGCACCAGCAACGGTTCCGGCGCCAACGAACGTAGACTCACCAACGCCAACCCGCGATGCCGCGCCAGCACGGTTTGCAGCACTTTCCCCATCCGCTGGGGCGGCACCAGCTTGTCATCCAGGTTGCCGATTTCGCTGTCGACATCGGCCAGCCGTGCCTGAAGCTCCGCCAGCGCCTTGCGGTTGCTGGCGTCGGGATCGTGGAGCTGCGACTTGAGGCTGCCGATCTGCGTCCGGAGCGCAACCAGTTCCGTCTGCTGTCCGCTCATTTGCGTCCGCAGGGCCGCGGCGCGCTTGGTCGCCGGATCGACCCACAGCGTGAGGAACAGAAATCCGACAGCGGCGATCGTCGCCGCTGCGACCATCAACTGCTCACGCCGGCTCAGCGCCGCGTAGCGGATGACCAGCTTCTGCCAGTTCGCGTTCATGGCTTTCCTCCTGCACGGCCGGGACCGGGATCGATCTCGGGCACGAGCGCGAATTCGTGGAATGGTGGCGGCGCCGACACGGCAGCGGTATCGGCGGGAGCCGTTCCAGGCGCCGGCGCCGGAACGGCAAGATTCAGCGCCGCAAAGCGATGGCCCCTGAATGCAGGCTCGGCGTTCAAACGGTGGATGTATTCCGCCAACAGGGCCGGATCGAGCGTCCGGCCGCGGATTTCCATACGGCTGCCATCGACACCGACGGAAAATCCAGTGAGCCACAATCCGGCAATGGTCTGCCGCGCCAAACCGCGCAAGTAGTCGGCATAGCCGCCTGAATCCGGCGTGACGCCCTGCCCCAGCGCCGTAAGAATACTCTGGCGCACACCGAGCAACTCCTTCATCGCGGCAAGGTCCAACTCCAACTTCGGATCGGGCTTGCGATTCGCCAATTGCGTCGCCAGCGCCACTGATTCGTCGCGCGCTGCCGTGATCTGATCCGCGAGCGCTGCTGTCTCAGTCGCCAACGCCCCCCCCTGAATGCGCGCCCAAGCACCCCAGCCGAGCAGAATCACGGCGATCATTACCAGCGCGAACAACAGATTGGCCGCGGTCAACCAATGCCGTTGGCGCAGCAGGGCGGGATCGTAGAGATTGATGTGATGGCTCATGCCGGCATCACCCCATCTTCCCGCAATGCCGCGCCAATCGCCAGCAGCGCCGGCGCCTGGGCAATCGGGTTGGCGAGCGCTGGCACGGCGGTAAGATCGATGTACTTGCCGAGATCCAGCATCTCGACCGGCTGGTAGAGATTCTCCTTGAGGTACTCGACGAAATTCGCCGCCCCTGGCACCGGCGACACCAGCAGCCGGGCGATCGGGATGGCGCTATAGCTGCGGTCGACGTTATCGAGCGTCCGCTGCACGTCGAGCAATACCCGCTCGAAGAGCGCGGCGGTATCGCCTTGGGCGGCCATATCGCTCGGCACGACATCGATGTGGCGCGAGAAGTACAACTCGCCCTGGTAGGTGAAAGTCAACCGGCCGCGGCTGTCGTCAAACGCCAGCAGCGCCAGCCCGCGGTTCGGTTCCTCGCTGATGGCGGCAACATTGCGCTGGGCAAGCTCGGGCACGTCGATCGCATGCAACGGCACCTTGGCGTCCTGGAACAAGCGAATCCAGGACTGCAACACACTCCGGCTGGCAGCCACNNCCGCCGGCCACCGGCGGCAGGCAATCGATGCCCGCATCTTCGACCGGAAAACCCACCATGTCCTTGATCTTCCAGCGCACCGCGTTGCGCAACTCTTCTGCCGCCACCGCGGGCGCCTCCACCTGTAGCAGCTGGTACTGGCCGTGCGGCAGCAGCAGGGTGCAACGCCCTGCCCCCAGACGCTTGCCGGCACGCAGCCGCTTCACCACCTCAAGATCGGGGCCCTCGCGCGGGTAGGAATCCCAGCCGACAAGCTCGGGACGCTCGCCGACAGGACGGCGAACACGGGCGACCTGCACCGTCTGGCCGGAGAAAACCACCGATGTCCATTCGTTATCGCCCAGCGTATTCAGCCGGAAAGGCCACATGCCATCTCGCCCCGAAATGCAGAATTAGTAAGTTGCGCCGGTCGCCGCACGCAATTCAGCCATTATTAGAAGAAAAGTGGGCATTTTGAAACGCAAAACACCACGTCAATCCCATGGTTCCTTTTTGCTACTCCGGCTTTTGCTACGGTCCGGTACAGGCGGCACCGCTCCACTCGCAATACGCTATGGCGATCCTTTGCCGTTCGACATAGCCGGGGCCGGCCGACGCCGCGTCGTCCGGGCATGCTGCTGCGCTGGTATTGCACGCTGTGGCGACGACCCGGAAAACCCTCAGCAGCCGGAAAGTGCCCGGTGCCGTTTCGCCATCCTTGTAGTCGTTCGGCGCGCTCGAAGTGCAAACCACCGTGACCTTGAACTGCGCATCGTCGGCGCTGGTCCACGTCTGAGTATCGCAGGTCGCATTTTGCAGTGCCCGGAACAAGCCACCTTCGGTACCGGCCGAAGCCACCTGCCAAGCACGTGCAGCCAGCACGTCCTGCGCCGAGGCCAGCTGCTGGCCGGTGGAAAACGAGACGATGGCCGCCGACAATCCCGCAAGGATAACGAGAACCATGATGGCGGCAATGGCACCGAAACCGCGCTGGGATTGCCGTGTCATGGCACGTTACTCACATGCGCGCCGTAGGCCAGGGCAATTTTCTCTCCGCCTGACGTCAGTTCGATTTGCATCCACACGAAACCGGATTGCTGCGTGGCGCCCTGATTCGGGTTGTAGACGAAGCTGCAAGAGGACATATTGGTGGCCAGCGGCACTGCACCCGCAGTGCCCGGGCATGCGGCCGGATAGGCGGCATTGAAGGGGCGCACCAGCCGCATCAAATTGCCCGCACCGTCGCAGATGTAGAACACGCTTTGCTCGATCTTGTCCACGACCTGGAAACGGCCGCCATCGTAGCCGGCCGGGAACTGGGTCGCCGGGGTCAGAGTGATGCGGCCAACGCCCACGGCCGCGCCGCCCGGAGCAGGTGGACTCGCCCACGGAGCGCTGACGGTGCCGCGCGTGGTGCCGGTATAGACATCGTTGGTGTTCTGGTTACCGATCACCACGAAATCGCCCACGGCAGGCGAAACCGCCAGCGGCGACAACACGTCGAAGCTGCCGTCACTACCCGTCGTGTCAAGCGGATCGGAATTGGCGTTGACGATGTCGGAAGCGCGCCGGTAGAGACCACCGGCCTTGCTCGGCACCAGTTCGAAACAATTGGGGTTTGGAATGCGAATGGAATTCGGCACCGCACGGCGCACGTCACGCCCTATGCGGCGCAAGGCCGTATCGGCGGTATCGGTAAGTTCCGCGCGCCGCCGCGCATCGAAGTAGGCATCGACTGCGGGCTTGAAGAAGACGGCAATCGACGCGGCCATGATTCCCGTGATCGTAATGACGACCACCAGTTCAACCAACGTAAAGCCGCGCGGCCGCTTCATTTACGTGGCCCAACCTGTGCGATAACCGACAAGGGTCAGCGTATCGGTACCATGGGTGACTGTAACGGCAATACGCAGGGCCGCGACGCCGTTGGGCAACGCACCTGCCGTCACTGCGACTGCGACGTTGTAAGTCGACAGTGACGGAATCGCCGTGCCATCGATGTCGCAGATGCCGGTCGTCGTCTTGTACGCGTTGTAGTCGGCAACGTCATTGTAGGTGTTCCGAGCGCAGCCGGCTGGCGCCGTATTGGCGGCAGCAGCAAAGGGCTTGAGGCCGACCTCGTCCATCATCTCTTCGGCGATAGCGACCATCTGCTTGCGCACCATTGGGTCGGCCGAATGGGACACCGCCTGATTGAATGCCACCAGAACGCCCGTCAGCCCGACGCCGATGACGACGATCGACAGAATCAGCTCAATCAGCGTCATGCCGCGCGAACTGCGCATGGCACTAATCGACATAGCCGGTCGTTCCGTTGACCGTGATCGGTGTCTGGCCGGTCACGGTCAGGGTAAAGCTGACCGGCGCCGTTCCCGCCGCATCGCTCGTTACCGCGCCCGAGGGCTGGAAGTAAAGCGGTCCAGCGGGAAGCGCCGTCAGCGTTACGGCTGCGGGCGCCAGCGCAGCCGGATTGGCGCCGTCCGGACCAGCCAACGTATTGGTGCACGTTCCAGCGCCAAAACTGGCATCGACGGTCAGTTTGAGGCTACCCGCAGCCACGGTTGCGCACACCATTCGGCGATGCGCTACGGCTGACTTTTGGGCAAAACGCAGCGAGGCGGCCACGCGATCATTGAAGCTCGTTGCACCGAATCCCTCGGCAACATTCAAGTTGGGCATGGCAACAACCGCGAGAATACCAATCAGGATCATGACCGTGATCAGCTCGATCATCGTGAAGCCGCGGCTTGCCCACGGCCCCACCATCAATACATCTCCCGATTGTAAACACCGCGCTTGCCTTCGGCGCTGAACACGTCGAAGGTAGCGGTGGCCGAGGGATCATTGTTATACGTCGTAGCCCCCGGCCACTTCGATTGCAACCAAGGCAGAGCGGCAGTCGTGGCGGAACACGCAACGCCATTGTCGGTGCTTAGATCAGCGCACACGGAAATGCTGCCTGCGCCGGACGGCGTGAGGCTGATGGAGCCCGCGCCGCCGCCGAGCGTCCCGGGGCCGATACGCGTCCAAGTGGACGCCGCAGGCAGCAGCACATTGGCGGTAGCCACGACGGTGCAACTGTCATCGCTATTCTTGACCCACGAATTGCCGCTCCAGTACTGCGCCTCGACAGGCATCTGAAGCTGGGCAATACCGGGCGCAATCCATGAACCGTAGACATTCGACAACCGCAGCCGGCCAGCACGTATAGCGATGCTGCCATCGATACCAACAGATGGCGAGGTCTCCGCATCTTCCGCGTGCAAAGTAACGGTTGTGCCCGCAGTGGGGAAGGTCGTGAAGACGTAAGAGATCTTGCCTGTTGTAACCGAACTACTGACAGTTCCAACGCCACTGGCGAAACTGGATGCCGGAATGGCGCCCGCACCCCCGGCGGTTGAGTCGACGTACAGACTCCCGACAGCGGGCGACGAAGTCAGATTGATCGCCTTGGCAAAGTTCGATGCGTAATTTGTTGTGGTGCCACCGGACGCATTGTTGGCTGTAACCATGACGCCAAAGGGTTGTCCCGGCGTAACGGTTGTCCCAGGTCGGCCGGAATAAGCGAAGCCGCCGCACTGCGCCAACGGTGCGGTCGTAAAGTGGTCAGGCACGAATCGCCCAAAAGTTGTCGGCAATGTGCCGATATCGCAGCCATACTTCCCGCCCACCAAGCTCGTGGAAAAATTGTTATCACTGGTGGTGTCGGTGATGCAATCGCCATTAGTCCGATCGACGCCCGTAAAGCTCTTGTCCGCATAGGTTCCCGCGCCCAGGTAGAGATACCCCACCTCGGAATAGGAAGCGTTATTGCTGATGGCTGGCGCAGCATTGGGATCAATGCTGCCGGGCGCCAACAGCGTTCCTACGGCGCCTCCGGATGCCAGCGTAGTCTGGTTTGGCGCCTGGGCCGTCAGCCGGCTTGTGTAGAGCGCAAGGGTTCCTGAATATCCCGATGTCGCTATCGAGGCGTTCAGGATAAAGCCAGTGCCGGCCTTGATTATCGGTGTCGCGGTAGCCGACGGCGGAGTTGCCATGGTTAGGTTCGTCGCTAGGATTGCCGAGGTGGGACGAATCGCGAAATCGTCGCTCGAACACCCAACGACACTCGGCGTGTAGTTGGCGTCGGTGACCCGGCAGCGCAGGTCGGCATAGGCATTCGGAACGGTAAAGCTGACAGACTTGCGGCCCTGGTCGGTCGCTTGAGTTGCCTTGGTGAACTTGAGCGTGGTCGTTGCGCGCTGGGTGCGGCTAGCGCATGCGGCGGTGGGAACGGCGCCATCGACCAGCTCGACGGTCACGGTCTTGTCGGCATCGGCGGCATAGGTAGTCAGGCGACTGCCCGCCGCCCCGAGAGCGACCACGTCGAACGAAAACGCGGTTCCGGCCAATTGCGTATATAGCGGGTTGCGCAATGTCGGACTGGAAACAAGGTTGTTGTAGGTCTGGCTCGAGGCGAGGCACTCGAAATTGCTGACGCAAGACGCGGCGGCCACGGTGAAGGTACAACTCTGGCTCGACGTGGCCGTATTCCAGCATTTGGTTCCATTGAGCGGCACACTGCTGGGATTGGCGACACTGAGCGTGTAGGTGCCTGCCCCGCTGCCCTGCAAGGTTACCGCGGCGGTCGTACCGGTTGCGCCGAGCGTGAACGTGGCAGGCGTGATCGTTACGGTGGGTGTCGCGGGCGTTGTTGTCGCGTTGCCGGTAAGTGTGCCGGTGTTGACTAGATTCGCAATCGGGCAAGGCACGGTCGCCGCCGTGCAAGCCGATACTGTTACGGTGTCCGGACAGAGCGTGGCGGCGCCATCATGCTGGATTTCAAGGTGATCGTAGGGGGGAACCTGCTGCGAGCCGACGACGAAATCGTAGGCGAACGTATAGGTTCCGGGCGCCGTGAAATCGAACTCGATGCCGAGCCCCGTGTCCTCGTACGTCGCGTTGACCGTTTTGCTCATGACCGTGCTCTGTGTCACCGAACAATTGGATCCTCCGCTCTGGAAGAAATCCGACCAGTAGGACGAGCAGTATTCGGAAAACGTCAGGCCGCTGCGTTCGCGAAAAAATTCGAAGACCGACACGCCATTCGGAATACTGCCCTGCGAAGGGCAGGTCGTTCCCGACGGTGGTGGATAACTGCCGATCACGCGCTTGCCGTTGCTGTCGGTATACGAGACCCCGCATCCGGAGTCGCTGCCGCCAAAGTAGTTGTCGACAACGTGGTAGTAGCGAACCGGATTGGTGGCGCTGATTGTGTAACCAGCGGGAATCGTCAGGGTCACGGTCGCCGTCATGAAATCCAGCGGCGTCGTGTAGCTCCAAACTACAGATACTTGCGGACCGTTCGTGATGCCGAAATTGCCGGTTACCGACTGCTGAACGCCGGGCGAGGCCGGGTTGGCCGGAGAAACCGTGCCGATCGAATAGGTGTTGTACATCCCGCCCGACGGGGTAAGACCCGCCACCGATTCGCTCGGCCCATACAGCTTGCCGTTCGCTCGAATGAACACGCCGTTGTCCAGGCTGGTGCTCGGCGGTATTGCGGTCGGGCTGTAGACCTGGCCCGTATTGTTCAGCCGCCGAACCTGGAGGTGCGTCGTGTCTTCGATGTAGAAATGAAGGCCGTTGGTGGCCGAACTCCCGCCAGTGTTGTTGAACTCGGCGGTGACCGCCTGCGCCGCGCCGGACAACACCGTCAGCGCGGCCGCAAGCCATATTCCCCGCAAAGAAGTCTTCAGCGGTACTACAGTCATTCAAACGTCCAAACGAAACCGCCCCGTCAAGCGGGGCGGCCACAGAAGAGTCATTCCCAAGAGTTCCGCCCTGGAAATCAGCTCGTCAGCGGAATGGCGATGTTGTCTACGTGGCTTTCGGTGCCGTTGCACGCGCCACTGTTGTCGTCGTCCTTGCAGATGTTGCAGTAGGCGACACCGTTCGCCAGGACGGTTGTTCCCGCGGTAATGATGTAGCCCGTCGGCAGCCCCCCCTGCATGATGCCGGTCGCAGTCGCGGCCACGCACACGGCCGCATTGGTGGCGCCAGTGACGTTGTAACCTTTTGCTCCATTGCTGGCCTTGTAACCACCGTAGTTCACCGCTCCCGCCGACGCGAAGCCGCCGGCAACGCCCCTGACCGCCGCATCGCTCGCCTGGCTGCTCAGGTCGATGAATTTAGGCAGTGCCGTCGCCGCCAGAATGCCGAGAATGACGATGACAACGACCAGTTCGATCAGGGTAAAGCCTTGCTGTAAGTGCCTTTTCATGCTGTGCCTCCGTAGTGACAGATATAACGTTGGAAATGATAGACCGAATCAGCAGCCGTCGGTGGCGACGCTGACTTCCGCGCCGACGACGCTGCTCCCTTTGAGACCCGCCTCCAGATAGGTAACACGACAATTATTCGGCGTACCGCCACCACTGACTTTGAACGTGCGACTGGGCACGCTCATGCCGAGACTATTGGTGTCGGTGCCATTACTTGCAATCAAACTGTCGGCCGCGAGATTCACGTCGGCAGCAATGTCGATGCCATCCGCCGCCGCGGCCGGAAAGTGGTTGACCACGCGCACCGGGTGTCCGTCCATCATCACCACCGCCGGCGTGCTGCGACAGTCGCTGCCGGTCGGCGCGCCCCCGGCCGAAAGATCAAGTTCGCAGCGGGTGCGGGCTAGCGTCGCGGCCGAACGGAACGAGCCGTAGATGGCATTCGCTTTGGCGACGCGGGCGTCGCGTTGAGCATCGATCAGCCTTGGCAAGGCGACCGCTGCGAGGATGGCAATGATCGAGATAACGACGACCAGTTCGATCAACGTGAAACCAGCTTGGCGCGCAGAGAAATTTTTCATTTTTTCATCGCCACTTTGCCGAGATCCCAAATCGGCAGGAAGATGCCGAGGGCCAGCACCAGCACCAGGACGCCGAGCAGCAGGATCAGAATCGGCTCGATCTGTTGCGAGAGCGTTTTTAGTTCGTATTCGACTTCGCTCTGATACATGCCGGCGATTTCTTCCATCATCTCGTCGATCGAGCCTGATTCCTCGCCGACTGCGATCATCTGGAGCACCACAGGGGTGAAAGCGCCCGTACCGATGGCTGAGCGCAGGATCGATTCGCCGCGCTCGACACTGTCGCGCATGTGCTCGACCTTTTCGGCGATGAAGGCATCGTCGACGGTCTGCGCTACGGTCGTCAGGGCCTGGATCAAGGGCACGCCGGAGCGCAAGGCGAGGGCAAAGCTGCGGGCGAAGCGCGCCAGTGTCGCCTTGCGGATGATCTTGCCGGCGATGGGGATGCGCATCTTGAACTTGTCCCACCGATAGCGGCCGCGCGGCGTGGCAATCCAGGAGCGGAAGGCGAATGCGGCCGCCACCAGCGCACCGAGAATGAAGTGCCACCAGGAGACGGTGAATTCCGAGAAGCCGATCAACAGGCGCGTCACCAGCGGCAACTCGGCGTTAAAGCCCTGGAACACCTTGGCAAAAGTGGGGATGACCCAGACGTTGACGACGAACAGGGCGACGCCCATGGCGATGACGACGAAGCTGGGGTAGCGCAGCGCGGACTTGACCTGCTCGCGCATGAAGCGTTCGAACTCCATGTGATCGAACAGGCGCAGGAAGATTTCCTCCAGCCGGCCGGTCATCTCGCCGACGCGTACCATCGCCAGATAGAAATTCGAAAACACTTTCGGATGCCGCGCCATGGCGGCGGACAACTCGCGGCCGCTGTCGAGGCTTTGACGTATGTCGCCCAGCAGGGTCTTCATGGCGCCATTCTGGCTCGACTCCTGCAGGCCGGCTAGGGCACGCATGATCGGCACGCCGGCCTTCAGCAGCGTGTAAAGCTGGCGGGTAAACAACAGGATGTCGACATGCGCGACCTTCTCGGCAAACAGGTCCAGCTTGGCCATGCCGCCGCCGGCCTTCTTGTCGGCAGCGCCCGCGGGCGCCGGTTTGATTTCCAGCGGCGTCACCCCGGTACCGAAGAGCGCGTCGGCGACGGCAGCGGCGGTGTTGCCGTCAAGCACGCCCTGGACGGACTCCCCTGCTGAATTGCGGCCGCGATAGGCGAAGGCCGGCATCCGTTAGCCGCCCGAATCCAATTTGCGGGCGCGCGGGGCCATTACTCCTCGTCCACCTGACTGGAAATGCGCATCGCCTCTTCCACCGAGGTGCGTCCCTGCGCCACCAGGCGCACGGCATCGCGGCGCAGGGTGTCGCCGGCCATCTGCTCGCGGCCGATCTGGATGAATTCGTTGGGGTCGCCGTGATTGACGGCTTCGACCAGTGCGTTGTTCATTTCCAGGAACTCGTAGATGGCCTGCCGGCCTTGGTAGCCAGTGTTGGCGCAATGGGTACAACCCCGGCCGGACCGGTACTGCTGATCGTCGACCCGGTCGCCCAGTTCGTAGCGCAGCCATTCGCGTTCGTGCGGCGCGAGAACGTGCGGCTCCGCGCAGTTGTCGCAGACGACGCGGATGAGGCGTTGCGCCAGCACCATCTGGATCGACAGCGCCACCATGTAACGCGGCACACCCATGTCGAGCAAACGGATCGGCGTCGATAGCGCGTCGTTGGTATGCAGGGTCGACAACACCATATGGCCGGTCATGGCGGCACGCATGCCGATCTCGGCGGTGTCCTGGTCGCGCATTTCGCCGACCAGGATGATGTCCGGGTCCTGGCGCAAAGTGCTGCGCAGTACGCGTGCGAACGAGAGGTCGATCTTCTCGTGCACCTGCACCTGGTTGAGGCCGGCGAGTCTGTATTCGACCGGATCCTCGACAGTGATGATTTTTTTCTCGGGCGTATTGAGTTCGTTGAGCGCCGCGTAGAGGGTGGTGGTCTTGCCCGAACCGGTCGGGCCGGTAACGAGGACGATGCCCGATGGCCGGTGGATGGCGGCGCGGAAGCGTTCGAGCACGCGCGGCGGCATGTTCAGACGGCCGAGTTCCATCAGCGACGCGTTCTGCACCAGCAGGCGCATCACCACCGATTCGCCGAACTGGGTTGGCATGCTTGAGATACGCACGTCGACGGGAACGTTGCGCAACTGGAGCGCAAAGCGGCCATCCTGCGGCAGGCGCTTTTCGGAAATATCGAGGCCGGACATCAGCTTCAGCCGCAGCACCAGCGCCGTGGCGATCTTGGCGTCCGCCTCGGTCTGCACATGCAGCACGCCATCGATGCGGAAGCGGATGATGAGGGACTTTTCCTGCGGCTCGACGTGGATGTCCGAGGCGCGCATCTTCAATGCTTCCTCGAACACGGTGTTGAGCAGCTTGACGACCGGCGCATCCTCGGCACCCGGCGCGATGCCGAGCACGGAGCCGAATTCGAACGGAATGTCGCCCATCTCCTGCGTCAGCTCTTTCGCCAGGCCGCTGATTTCCTCGGTGCGACGATAGACCCGGTCCAGCAGCGGCACCAACTGGCTTTCGAGCACGACCACCAGCTCGATGTCCCGTTTGACGATCCGTGTGACTTCGTCGTAGGCGGTGATATCGGTCGGGTCGGCAAAACCCAGACGCAATAGCCCGGCCTGGTCGTCGAGAACGATGGCGCGGAATCGACGCGCCTGCGCCTCAGGCAACAGCTTGATGAGGTTCGGCTTCGGCTGGAAGGCGCGCAGGTCAACGAACTCGGCGCGCAACTGGCGCGCAAGCGCCTTGGCGATGCCTTCCTCGGTGACATAACCGCTATCGACGAAAATGCGCCCAAGCTTGCGGCCGCTGCGCTTCTGCTCTTCGAGCGCCAGCTTCAGTTGCTCGTCGGTGAGCAGTTCCTGCTGAATCAGCAGGTCACCCAGGCGTATGCGTTGTGGTGGCCGAGCCATCGGATATCCAGCAAATTCCGTTTAAGAAAAGACGCGAGCTATTTTCTATAGCACAATGATTTATCGGCAGAAAATAAATACAATTTAGCCATATCGCAAGAATAATACGCCGTCCCGATCAGCGCAGTTGTTGCGCTGACAATAGTTTGCCCTGTGCCCAGGTGCGCAAATGGCCAAGAACACCCGTCAAATTGGCCCAATCCTCGGCCAGCTTCCGCTTCAGAATCTCGCGCCGCTCCGGCTCGGCGCGCAGACAGCGGTCGATCTGTTCGTGGATGATTTCCCGGGCGCGGTCCTCCGCGGACTGCGCGACATGCTGCCGGGCATCGCGACTGGCGTAGTCCTCGGCCAGTCGGTAGGGTAACGAAACCGTCGCCAGCTTCGACAACTCGCGTAGCGTGTCGGCGCGCTGGATCAGCGCCACCTGGGTTTCGCAGCGGGAAGTAAAACGCCGCGATTCGAGACGCAATATCGCCTGCTCCGCCGGGTCGCCACGTGCCATGCCATCAATTCCCCAATAGACTGGCGGCCATCCTAAACGAATTGCCGAGCCATGTTCCACATCATCCTGTTCCAGCCCGAGATTCCGCCNNTGGCCGGCAAACGCCTGTTCGCGATCACCACGAAAGGGGAAACGGCTCTGCATTCGGTGCAGTTCCGGCCCGGCGACGGCTTCGTATTCGGACCCGAATCGCGCGGCCTGCCAGCAGAAATGCTCACGGCATTCCCGGCCGAACGCCGGTTGCGGCTGCCAATGGTGCCGGACAACCGGAGCCTGAATCTCTCCAATGCGGTAGCGGTGACGGTCTTCGAAGCCTGGCGCCAGAGCGGCTTCGTCGGCGCCGGCTAGGCGGCTATTCGGCCTTGGTATCGCGGCCCATGAGCCGCTCGACGGTTTCCACCGCCTTGATGTGGCCGTCGAGCACGGCGCAGACCGCCTCGGTGATGGGCATGTCGACACCCAGTTGCTTTGCCCGCCGCAGCACTTCGCGTGCGGTCATGACGCCCTCGGCGACGTGGCCGAGTTCGCGCTGAATGGTTTCCAGCGGCTTGCCCGAGGCAAGCGCCAGTCCGACGCGACGGTTGCGCGACAGATCGCCGGTACAGGTGAGGATCATGTCACCCAGGCCGGCCAGACCCATGAAGGTCTCGCGCTTCGCGCCAAGGGCAACACCAAAGCGAGTGATCTCGGTCAGGCCGCGGGTCATCAGCGCTGCCCGCGCGTTAAGGCCGAGGCCGAGGCCGTCGCACAGGCCGGTGGCGATCGCCAGCACGTTCTTTACCGCACCGCCGACTTCGGCGCCAACGATGTCGTCGTTGGCGTAGATGCGCAGGCGCGGCGTATGCAAGGCGTCCGCCATTTCGGCGGCAAAGCCGATATCGGACGACGCGAGCGTAACGGCCGTCGGCAAACCCTGCGCCACTTCCTCGGCGAAGCTCGGGCCGGTAAGCGCGCCGCAGGGCGCCGTGTTTGCCGTTTGGCCGACCACCTGATGGGGCAGCAAACCGGTGCCAGCCTCCAGTCCCTTGCAGACCCAAAGGAAGGGCAGCAAACCACCGATCAGGTCGGCCGTTGTACGCAAGCCCGCCATCGGCGTGGCGACTATCGCCAGGTCGGCACCGGCAAGCATTTGTCGGGCATCGCTGCCCACCGTCAATGCGTCTGAAAATGCGTGGCCGGGCAGAAATTCTCGGTTCTCGCGCGCCGAGTCCATCGCCTGTGCGTGCTCGGCCTGCCAAGTCCACAAGCCTACGTTGTGGCGGCTCGCGAAAACCAGGGCCAAGGCTGTGCCCCAGGCGCCGGCACCGAGCACCACGACCTTCATGGAATCAGAATCCCCAGACTTGAACAGTCTTGACGAACCCTTGCTGGCCGTCGCGATGCCTGACCTTCACCCAGCCGGTCGGGCCGGGTTCGAGGAAATCAAGCAACACATCGCGGTCCGCCTCGAATGCCATAGGCGCAGTGTCGTCCGGCTGTGCGCGCACCTGAGCACGATCCGCCTTGACCAGCAAGGTGCGTTTTTCCGAAAGCAGGCGCTTTTCCAGCCACGCCAGTTCGCCCTTGGCGTCGCGCACCTTGACCCAGGCGTCGAGAACCACCACCGCCTCGACCGGCGTGCCGCGCGCGATGGCATAGAGCGGCTTGCCTTGCTGCGACGGCGCGTCGTACATCAGCGCCGGTTCGACGACGGAACGGTAGTCAATCGCCGCGGCCGGCAACGCCGTGGCCAATCCAAGCAGGAATATCGCCGCCGAGCGCCGCATGCGGGACCTACTGCACCGACACCTCGGGCGGACGCTGCTCCGCCTCCAGCCGCTGCTGGTAGGCGGCATCGAAGTTAACCGGCGCCAGCAATACGGGCGGGAAACCGGCACGCGTCACGCAATCGGACACCGCCTCACGCGCGTAGGGGAAAAGAATGTTCGGGCAGGCGACGGCGACGATCGGCTCGACATCTTGCTGCGGCACATTCTGGATGATGAAGATGCCGGCCTGAGCGACTTCGACCAGAAACTGGGTCTTGTCGCCGACCTTGGCCGTGACCGTGATCGTCAGCACCACTTCAAACGTGCCCTCGCCCACCGCAGTTCCGGCGGACGCCATCTGTACGGAAATCTGGGCGGCATCGCGCTCAAGAAAACACTGCGGGGCGTTGGGGAGTTCCACCGAGAGATCCTTGACGTAAATCTTCTCGATGCTGAAAACCGGTTGTTGCTGTTCGCTCATGACGGATGGGA
The DNA here is from genome assembly GCA_003158255.1 of Rhodocyclaceae bacterium. GTDB lineage: Bacteria > Pseudomonadota > Gammaproteobacteria > Burkholderiales > Rhodocyclaceae > Fen-999. The sequence continues at coordinate 5,198 of PMIH01000278.1, read as the reverse complement.
AGTGAAAGTGGGAAAGAGGGTGGATTCTACCCCAGGCTCGATGACCCTACTATTACGCGGCCAGCAGGGAAANNCAATGAAGATCTGCGGGACCGTGCGACGACCGGTGCGGGCAATCATCTCCTCGCTGCGCGCCGGGTCCAGGTCGATGCGAACCTTTTCGATCTCCGTCACGCCCTTGCGCTTGAGCAGGGCTTCGGCTCGCACGCAGTAGGGGCAGACTTCGGTGCAGTACATGAGGATGCGCGGCATTGTTTGTTGCCCTAATTCTTGACGGTGATCGGCAGGCCGGCGCCGGTCCAAGCCCCGATACCGCCGTTGAGGTTGAACACGCGCTCGAAGCCCGCGCGCTTCAGGGTGCCGCAGGCAGAAGATGAACGATTGCCGCTGGCGCAGCAAACGATGACCGGCTTGCCCTTGTACTTTTCCAGTTCGCTCATGTGCTTGGCCAGCTGCCCAAGGGCGATATGCCGGGAATTGGCGATGTGTCCGCCGGACCACTCGCCGCTCTCGCGCACGTCGAGTACCAAGGCATCCTCGCGATTGATCATCAGCGTGGCCTCGGTGACCGAGACGCCCTTGCCGCCGCCACGGATGAATGACGAAATCACCATGGCACCGCTGACGATGGCGGCGATCACCCACATCATGTTTTGTTGCACGAAATCCATTTGTTCCTCTCAGCCTTTCAATCCGGATACGCCACAAAATACCTCGCGCATGAGCCCGATCAATTGCAGGGTGCGCGGGTCGGCGACCCGATAATAAACGCGGTTGGCGTCCTTGCGGGTTTGCAGGACGCCCTTGTCGCGCAGGATGCCCAGATGCTGCGAGATGTTGCTCTGCGAGGTACCGACAGCGTCGACGATGTCCTGTACGCACACTTCCTCGTCACCGACAACGCAGAGAATCTTCAAGCGCAGCGGATGGGAAATCGCCTTCAACGAACGCGCTGCAGTCTCGATATGATCTTGCTGCTCGATCATGTCATGGATGACACTGGTGCCCATGCTCTTCCCCCTTGGCATTCCGGACAATGCAAATATTATAGAATACTGTTTTTGCGTCGCGGCGATTGGTTTTATGATTCGCCGCCTCTACTCCTCCGCGGTCCGCACGCCCCATCATGTACAAGCTCGTCCTCCTTCGCCACGGCGAATCCGTCTGGAATCAGGAAAATCGCTTCACCGGCTGGACGGACGTCGGTCTGACCGACAAGGGCCTCGCCGAAGCGAAGATGGCCGGGCAGTTGATGAAGGAAGCCGGCTTTGCCTTCGACGTCGCGCACACCTCCGTGCTCAAACGCGCCATCAAGACGCTATGGCTCGCCCTGGAGGAAATGAACCGGATGTGGATTCCCGTCCACCACTCCTGGCGGCTGAACGAGCGCCACTACGGTGCCCTGCAAGGTCTCAACAAGGCGGAAACCGCCACCAAGTTCGGCGACGACCAGGTCAAGGTCTGGCGCCGCTCCTACGATACGCCGCCGCCGGCGCTGGCCGATGGCGACCCGCGTATCGAGGCCACCGACCCCCGCTACGCCAGCCTCGCCGCCGGCCAGTTCCCCCGCACGGAGTGCCTCAAGGACACCGTTGCCCGTTTCCTGCCCTACTGGCATGAGACGATCGCCCCGGCCGTCCGATCCGGCAAGAGTGTTATCGTCGCCGCGCATGGCAACAGCCTGCGGGCATTGATCAAGTACCTGGACAACGTTTCCGATCAGGACATCGTCGGCCTCAACGTCCCCACCGGACAGCCGCTGGTCTATGAGCTCGATGCCGACCTCAAGCCCATCCAGAGCTACTATCTGGGCGACGAAGAGGCCATCAAGAAGGCGATGGAAGCGGTTGCCAATCAAGGCAAGGCGAAGTAGCGGCGCCGCATTCGGCGTCTGCCTCGCGGTTATCTGCGGGACGGCGTTCGCCGCGTCGCCATCCGCGCGCAAGGCGGAACTCAAGGAACAGCACGGCGAACTTCGCGAGCGCATCGAAAACCTGCGCCACGACCTGGCGAAAAGCGAGGAGTCCCAAGCCTACGCCGCCGACCAGTTGCGCGAGGCCGAGTCGGCGATTTCAGACGCCAACCGCGGCCTGCACCAACTCGCCGGACAGCGGAACTCCGTCCAGGGCGAGATCCGGACGCTGGAAAGTCAGTCGCGGCGGCTCGCCGAGCAAACGGCCGCCCAGCAGCAGCAGTTGTCACATCTGCTCTACCAAAACTACACTCGCGGCGCCCGCGCCGAAATGGATGCCCTGCAACTCCTGATGGCAGGCCGCGACCCCAATCAGGCGGCACTCGACTACTATTTCCTGCAACGCCTGTCGCAGGCGAAGGCAGACCTGATCGCCCAGCTGCGCGACAAGACCGATGAGAAGAAACGCCTGACCGAGGCCGCGCGAGAAAAAGGCGCCGAACTGGCGGCGATCGAACAAAAACAGCAACAAGCGCGCAGTAAACTCGTCGAGCAGCAAAGACAACGGCAGACGCTGCTGGCGCAGGCGGCCGACAAGATCAAGGCGCAACGGCGGGAGATCGGCGCCTTGCAGAAGGATGAAAAGCGCATGGCGCGCCTGATCGAAGGGCTGACACGCATCACCAAACGGCCGCCGCGAATAGCGTCGGTGCCAGGCGAGAAGACGGCACCGGCGGTACGGAACGACCGCACGCCCGATCCGGCCGAGGCCGGCGGCGCCTTCGCCGCCCTGCGCGGCCGCCTGCATCTGCCGGTAAGGGGCGAGGTCGCCAGCCGATTCGGCAAGCCGCGCGCCGAAGGCGGCACCACGTGGAAGGGTCTGTTCATTCGCGCGGCGGAAGGCAGCGAAGTGAAAGCCGTCGCGGCCGGCCAGGTGGTTTTCGCGGACTGGCTGCGCGGCTTTGGCAACCTGCTGGTGATCGACCACGGCGACGCTTTCCTGTCGGTCTATGGCAACAACCAGTCGCTGCTGAAGGAAACGGGCCAGCAGGTCAGCCCGGGCGAGGTGGTCGCCACGGTGGGCAACACCGGTGGCAACCCGGAATCGGGTTTATACTTTGAACTCAGACATCAGGGCCAGGCATTTGACCCGCTCCGCTGGGTCAGCCTGCGCTGATGCCCTCATTCGATGGAGCATCCATGCGCAGCAAGTTGCAACAAGTCGGACTCGTCTTCGTCGGCCTCGTCGCCGGCATCCTGATCAGCATTCAATTCTCGGCCGTCGCGCAGAAAGAAGCCTCCGGGCCGCTGCCGATCGAGGAACTGCGCACGTTCGCCGATGTCTTTGGCGCCATCAAGCAGGGTTATGTCGAGCCGGTCGAAGACAAGAAGCTGATCACTTACGCGATCAGCGGCATGCTCTCCAACCTCGACCCCCATTCGGCCTACCTGGACGCCGAGGCATTCAAGGATCTGCAGGTGAGCACGCAGGGCGAATTCGGCGGCCTGGGCATTGAAGTCGGCATGGAGGATGGCTTCGTCAAGGTAGTATCGCCCATCGAGGACACGCCCGCCGATCATGCGGGCATCAAGGCCGGCGACCTCATCATCAAGCTCGACGACACGCCGGTAAAGGGCATGACTCTCGCCGACGCGGTCAAGAAGATGCGCGGCAAGCCCAAGACTTCGATCAAGCTGACCGTGGCGCGCAAAGGCGAGGCCCAGCCGCTCGAGTTCGTCATCATGCGCGACAAGATCAAGGTGCAGAGCGTCAAGTCGAAGATCGTCGAGCCCGGCTACGGCTACCTGCGCGTGACCCAGTTCCAGGAAGAAACCGCCGCCGACGTTGCCCGCCACATCGACAAGCTGTTCAAGGAAAAGGACAAGGACGGCAAGGTTGAGCCAATCAAGGGCTTGGTGCTCGACCTGCGCAACGACCCGGGCGGCCTGCTGCACGGCGCCATCGGCGTTGCCGCGGCCTTCCTGCCGCAGAATGCGCTGGTGGTGTCCACCGACGGCCGCACCGAGGATGCCAAGCGCAAGTACACCGCCAGCTCCGAGGATTATTTGCGTGGTTCCAAAGATGATTTCCTGAAGAATCTGCCGGCCGCCGCCAAGACCGTGCCGCTCGTCATTCTGGTCAACGGCGGTTCTGCCTCGGCTTCCGAGATCGTCGCCGGCGCGCTGCAGGATCACAAACGCGGCGTCATCATGGGCACGCAAACGTTCGGCAAGGGCTCGGTGCAGACGGTGATTCCGCTCTCGAACAACACCGCCGTCAAGCTGACCACTGCACGCTACTACACGCCGAACGGCCGCTCGATCCAGGCCAAGGGCATCGAGCCGGACGTCGTCGTCGAAGAAACCGCCAATGGCGAAAAGCACGACCGTCTGCGCGAGGCCGATCTCGAACGCCACCTCGACAACGACAAGGAAAAGCTGCCGCCCAAGGAAGCCAAGGAGGCCGACAAGGCTCCGGTCAAGCCGCAATCGAAGAACGGCAAGAGCAAGGGTGGCAAGGACGATGACGAAGATGTGGTCAAACAGCCACCGTTCGAGATCGCCTCCAAGAACGACTACCAGCTTTCCCAGGCCATGAATCTGCTCAAGGCCTGGCAGGTGATCAAGGCAAAATGAGACTGACCCCGGAGCGCGCGCGCCTGATCAGGGACAAGGAGCGGGGCCTCTCCCGCCCCCACCCCCTGCTGCCGCAAACGGGGACACGCAAACATCGTGAAATCCGCTTCGCCAAGTTGCCGCCGGGACAGGTGGAGCGGGCGTGGACACTGCTCTCTTGCCTGGAAGGACTCGAGCTCGCGCCGGGTTCGCTGCCGTACGGTATTGCCCTCTGGTACGAAGTCGAAGACCATACCCTCGAGGAATTGGAAGCGGCGCTGTGCCACGAGGGCTTTCATCTCGAGTGCAGCCTCTATAACAAACTGATCCGTGCCCTCGTGTATTACTCGGAGGACACGCAACTACGCAACATGCGCGGTCCGCAGCGGCTGATCAAGAAGTCGCACGAGGTCTATTCCAAGGCCTGGGAACACCATCCGCACGGCGACCACGACGATACGCCGCCCGAATTGCGGGTGGATCGCTGAACACCTTGCGCGGTCGGTCATGACCGACGAGCAACTCCTCCGCTACAGCCGCCACATCCTGCTGCAGCAAGTCGGCGTCGAAGGCCAGGAGCGCCTGCTCGCCGCACGCGCTCTGGTGATCGGCGCCGGCGGTCTCGGCTCGCCGGTGGCCTACTACCTCGCCTCGGCGGGGATCGGCACCC
>PMIH01000173.1 GCA_003158255.1 Rhodocyclaceae bacterium | reverse complement strand
AACGACGGCTTCGATACGGTGATGGTCTGTCGGCCCTTGCGGAGCGCCGATGGTCGCTTTGTCGGCATGATCGGCGCTCAATTCAAGCTGACTTATTTCCGCCAGTTGTTCGAATCCATCGATGTCGGTGGCCGGGGAGTCGTCGCCATCCGTCGCAGTGACACCTTTGCGCTTGTGTTGCGCCGGCCATCGCTGGAAGAACAGGTCAACAAGACCCTGCCGGTCGACAATCCGATTCGCCAGGCTATTGCGGGCGGCGCCCGTGAGGCGACGCTGCATGCGTCGACGCAGACGGATGGCGTGGACCGGATCTTCAGTCTGCGCGCTCTCGACAACGCACCCTATTACGTGCTCGCGGCGATGGCCGAGGATGACGTGCTGGCGCCTTGGCGCGCCAGGACAACCACCTTTGGCATGTTCGGTCTCCTGCTCGTCGTTGTTTTTTGGTTGACGCGGGACCTTCTGCGCCGCAACGCCGGCCGGTTGGCGGCCGCCATCGATGTTGCGCGCACGGCAGAGGAGCGGCTGCATTTGTTGGCGAANNCGAAAATCGCATCGTTTCAGTCAACAAGGCCTTCAGCCTTCTTACCGGATATGTGGCGGAAGACGTGTTGGGCCAGAATCCGCGGGTACTGTCTGCCGGTAGAACGACGCCGGACGAATATGCGGACATGTGGCGCGCGATCAACGAGCGGGGCCGATGGGATGGGGAAATATGGGACCGACGCAAGGATGGCAGTTGTTATCCGAAGTGGCTGACCATATCGACGCTGCATGACGCCCAGGGAAGGTTGACGCATTACATCGGCAGCTTTACCGACATTTCCGAACGCAAGGCTGTCGAGCAGAATATCCATCACCTTGCCCATCACGACATGCTGACCGGGCTGCCCAACCGCTTCAGCCTCCAGCACCGACTGCGCCAGGTTTTGGCGAGTGCCAATCGGGACAGGCAGCAAGTGGCGGTCTTGTTCATCGATCTCGACCACTTCAAACGCATCAACGATACGCTTGGCCATTCCATCGGCGATGCGCTGTTGATCGACGTTGCGGCGCGTCTGAAGGGATGTGTGCGGGATAGCGACATCGTCGCTCGCCTGGGTGGCGACGAGTTCGTGATTGTCATGACGAACGTTGCCGATGGCCGTGCGCAGGATATTTCCAGCATGGCACGGAAGATTGTCCACCGCTTGTCATGCACCTACGGCATCGACGGCCATGAGTTGCAAGTCACGCCGAGCGTCGGCATCAGCGTATTTCCCGTCGATGGCGAAGATGCCGAGACGCTGATGAGAAATGCCGATACGGCCATGTACCACGCCAAGTCGCTCGGGCGACACAACTACCAGTTCTTCGCCAGGTCGATGAACGAAGCGGCAGCCGAGCGCCTGCAGCTGGAGAGTGCCATGCGTCGCGGCATCGAACGCGGCGAGTTCTTGCTGCACTTCCAGCCACAGATCGAGATCGCCAGTGGCCGCGTGGTCTGCCTCGAAGCACTCGTGCGCTGGCAGCATCCGGAGTGGGGGCTGCTGCTGCCGGATCGATTCATACCGCTGGCCGAAGAATATGGCCCAATCGAGGCGCTGGGACGCTGGGTTCTGGAGGACGTCTGCCGACGGCTGCGGGAGCTCGAACGGTTGGGCTATGGGTACTTGCGCATTGCGGTCAATGTGTGCGGGCGGCAGTTACGACGCAGCGATTTCGCGGACGGGCTGGGACGGTTGCTCGATACCTATCAGATTGGTCCGGGGCGCCTTGAGGTAGAAGTGGCCGAGTCGGTGACGGCGGAACTGTCGGATGCGATGATCGTGCTGTTTCAGGAGTTGCGGAGCCTCGGTGTGACGCTGTCGATCGACGACTTCGGCACGGGCTATTCCTCGCTGGGCCGTCTGAAGCTGCTGCCGATCCAGAAGATCAAACTTGACCGGTCGTTCGTGGCTGACATCGAGACCGACAATAACGATGCCACGATCTGCGCGGCCAGCGTTGCGCTGGCCCATAGCCTGGGATTGGCCGTCGTGGCAGAAGGGGTGGAAACGGAACCCCAGTTTGCCTACCTGCGTGCATTGGATACGGACCTGATGCAGGGCTACTATTTCTGCGAGCCCCTGCCGATCGATCAGCTCATGGCATTTCTGGCTTCCCACTCGCCGACGGCGGCTTCCTGAACCAGCCACGCTTGCGCCCACGTTAGTGCGGCTTCGAGATTGGCCGCGGCGTTCGAAGACAGTGGTGCACCCAGTTCGAAATCCCGGCCGCCAACGGCCAGCAGCCAGGTCGGCGGCGGGTCTTCATCCTCCAGGTCGCGATACACCTTAAGCACCGCCTGGGCGGTCATGGCGTGGGTGGTGAAGCTCGCATCCTTTTCAGGGGCAATGGGCTTGACCTCGAACGTTGCCGTCGCAAGGCTCGCGTCAACGAACAGCACCCGTTGCCGGCCCTTGAGGTCAAGGGCATGCTCCACCTGGAGTTGAAAGTCGGTCAGGCATTCCACGCCGGGCAGGGCCAGTGCCTCAATGCGTTCCACGAACAATGGCCCGATGGCATCGTCGCCGCGGCTGGGATTGCCCCAGCCGAAGACCAGCGTCGGCGCCGTCAAGTTCGTGAGCAAACGCCGTGGGCGTCGCGCGTCATGAAATCAAGCGGCGTACCGTCACGACTGACTATTTCGACTTCGAGCGGCATGCGTCCGAGTGCATGCGTGGCGCAGGACAGGCACGGATCGAAGGCGCGGATGGCGACCTCGATGTGGTTGAGCAGGCCCTCGGTGACTTCGTGCCCGTCGAGATACTGGCGCGCGACCTGGCGGATGGCTTCGTTCATCGCCTGATTGTTGTGCGTGGTCGAGACGATCAGGTTGGCGCGGGTCACCTCGTCGTTCTCATTGACGCGGTAGTGGTGGATCAGCGTGCCGCGCGGTGCCTCGATGACGCCAACGCCGCGTTCCTGCCGTTCGCCGAGAGGTGCCATCAGATCCGTGCCGACGATATCGTCGTCGTTCAGAAGATCCTTGATGGTCTCGGCTGCGTGCAGCATCTCGATCATGCGCGCCCAGTGGTAGCCGAGCGTCGCCCCGGTGGCGCTACCGCCGTCGTAGGCGAGGAAGTTCTGGCGCTCGCGGTCGGCTAGCGGCGTCGGAATGAAGTCGCAATCGACGACGCGCGCCAGCGGCCCGACCCGGTACCAGCCGTCGTCCGGACCTTGGGCTTTGAAGAACGGGAANNTAGTCGAAGTGGTCGAAGATCGTCTTGCCGGTGGCGCTGCGGGCGCGCAGGCCGCCATGGTAGAGGTCCATCGCGCCGTCGGCGCGCACCAGTCCCATCGATTGCGCGCTGAAGCGCCCGAAGGCGTTGTACTCGGCGAGATTGCTCTCGAACAGAGAGCGAATCATGTGCACCGCCTCGCGGCTCCAGGCGACCATCTGGTAGATGTCCTTGCGCAACGCTTCGCGATCTTCAGTCGACAGCGATTTGTTTACGCCGCCCGGCACCGAACCCGTGCCATGTACGCGCTTGCCTGCCGTCATCCGGATCACCTCCTGGCCGTACTTCCGGAGCAGTACGCCCTTGGTGGCCGTCTCGGGGGCAGCGGCGATGACGCCGACGACGTTACGCTTGGCGACGTCGGAACCGAAGCCGAACAGCAGGTCGGGCGACGAAAGATGGAAGAAGTGCAGCGCGTGCGACTGAAGAATCTGCCCGTAGTGCATCAGGCGGCGGACCTTCTCGGCGGTCGGCGTGAGTTTCACGCCCAACACCATGTCCATCGCCTTGGAGGCGGCAAGGTGATGCGAGACCGGGCAGATACCGCACAGACGCTGCACCATCACCGGCACTTCCCAATAGGGCCTGCCCTGGATGAAGCGCTCGAAGCCGCGGAATTCGACGATATGCAGGCGCACCTGGTGCACGTGGTTGTCGTCGTCGAGCAGAATGGTGACCTTGCCGTGACCCTCGACCCGCGACACAGGATCGATCGCGAGGCGCCTCAGTTGTTCCGGGTGGGTGGCGGTTTCGAGTTCAAAGCTCATGATGGTTTTACGCTCAGTCGTAGTGCAGCAGGCCGTGGCCCAAAACGGGCGTGCGGCCAGCGATCAGGTCGGTGAGGAATTTCCAGATGGCGTCCGCAGGCGGTGGGCAGCCGGGCAGGAAGTAGTCGATCCTGACCACTTCATGGATCGGACGCACCTTGTCGAGCAGCAGCGGTAGTTCCGGGTCGTTGGGAATCTTGCTGCCGCGCGCCAGCCCGTCTTCCGTCACATACACTTCTTCAAGAATGTCGCGCAGATCGAGACGATTGCGCTGTGCCGGCAGGCCGCCATTCACCGCGCAGGCGCCAAGGGCAACGAGGATCTTGCATTGCTTGCGGAACTCGCGCAACACGTGCACGTTTTCCGCATTGCAGACGCCGCCTTCGATCAGACCGAGGTCGCAGGGGCCACATTGCTTGATGTCGGTGATCGGCGAACGGTCGAACTCGACCAACTCGACCAGCTTGAGAATGCGCTCGTCGATATCGAGGAAGGACATGTGGCAACCAAAGCAGCCGGCCAGACTGGTTGTGGCGACGCGCAGTTTCCGGATCGGCGCGGTCATCAGAACTCCTCCTTGGGCAGCGGCGTCAGGGGCTTGAACCGGTCCGCCTGCTCGTTGATCGGCTTCAGGTCGTAGGTGCGCTTGCCGATCGGAACGGCAAACCCGCGCCGCTTCCTCAGGATGACGCCGACCGGGCATACCTCGGCCGCCTTGTCAGTCGGGGCGAAGTCAGTATCGGCAAGGCGCCCCGATTCGGCATTGACGATCAGGTGCTTCTTCAGGCCGCGGCCTGAAAGCGCGAAGACGTTCTTCTTATCGACTTCGGCGCTGGCGCGGATGCACAGTTCGCACAGGATGCAGCGGTTGAAGTCGAGCAACATTTCCGGATGCGAGGCATCGACCGGCCGGACTGGGTAAAAAAGTGTGAAGTGTGGCGACATCACACCCAGCGCATAGCCGAGCGCCTGCAACTTGCAGTTGCCGCTCTTCTCGCAGGATGGACAGAAATGGTTGCCCTCGACCAGCAGCATCTGGATCAGCAGGCGGCGCTTGTCGTTTATTTCCGTGGTGTTGTTTTCGACTTCCATCCCGGGTGCGGCGGGCAGGGTGCAGGAAGTGGTGGGGCGGCCATTGACCTTCATCGTGCACAGCTTGCAACTGCCGTGGGGGCGGAACTCGGGGTGGTAGCAAAGATGCGGAACGAAGACGCCGGCGGTCAGTGCGGCCTGCATTACGGTCTGCCCGGGTTCGAACGGAATCTCCCGGCCGTCGATGGTGAACACATTGTTGGCTTCGGCCGGCCTGGCGGCCTTGGCGCGCGCTCCGCGCGCATTAGCCTGCGCCGAAACTTCGCTGTTGCTCGTTTTCATTCGGAACTCCCCAGGTGGGCAGCCAGATCGTCGCGGCCGGTCATCTGGCGCGCCCGGGCGAGCGCGCCATCGAGGTCGAAGGCCGGACGGAAGTTGAGGTACTTCAGCCGTCGCTCGTAAGCGGGGCGGAATTTTTCGAGCGTGTCGAGCAGTGGGTGGGGCGCGGTATGGCCCAGCCCGCAATGCGCAGCCATCTGCAGCACATGCGACACCTGGAATATCTCGCTGATTTCGACCTGCGTTCCGTGGCCGTCGCCGATCTTGTCCATCAGATTCTTCAACAGCGTGGTACCGACCCGGCAGGGCGTGCAGAAGCCGCAGGACTCATGGGCGAAGAAGTGGGCAAAGTTGCGCGCCACCTCGAACATGTCGCGGCTATAGTCAAAGACCATGAATGCGCCAGCGGTCGGAATATCCTCGAAGGCGATGCTGCGGCCGAACTCGTTGTCGGCGACGCAGACGCCTGATGGTCCCGAGATTTGCACGGCCTGCGTGTCGGTGGCGCCCGCGTCCGCCAGCACTTCGGCGATCGTTACACCGAACGGATACTCGTAGATGCCCGGTCGGGCGACATCGCCCGATACCGACAGCAGCTTCGTGCCCGCCGACCTTTCGGTGCCGATGTCGCGGTACCAGTCACCGCCTTTCGCGGCAATCAGCGCCGCCGCCGCCAAGGTCTCGACGTTATTGACGACCGTCGGTTTGCCGAGGAAACCGACGGTGACGGGGTAGGGCGGCCGGTTGCGCGGCACGCCACGCTTGCCTTCCAGCGATTCAATCAGGGCCGATTCCTCGCCGCAGACGTATGCCCCCGCGCCGAGGTGCACTTCGATGTCGAAATCGAAACCGGAATGACCGAGGATATTGGTGCCGAGCAGATTCATGTCGCGTCTGCGCGCCAGAACCTCGTTGAGCCGCTCGAGCAGGTAGCGGTATTCGCCTCGCAGGTAGAGGTAACCCTTGCGCGCGCCGATGGCGTAGGCGGCAATCGTCATACCCTCGAATACCAAGTCCGCCTGACGGGTCAGCAGCACTCGGTCCTTGAAGGTGCCAGGCTCGCCTTCGTCGGCGTTGCAGACCACATAACGCTCGTCGCCAGGCGCGTGCCGGCAGGCTTCCCACTTGATGCCGGTCGTGAAGCCGGCGCCGCCGCGGCCGCGCAGGTTCGACTTCTTGATTTCCTCAAGCACCGCGGACGGGCCTCGTGTGGCAGCATTGACGCCCTCGCGCCAGGAGCGGGCGTTGGCGGCGCTTTCCTGATTGCCTTCGCGCGCCAGCGCGGCCTTCAGGGCTTCGCCCGGCTTCGTTGTATTGTTCAGCAGAATGTCGGCTCGCCGGATGTTGTCCTCGACCTGGAACCATTCGGTCGGCCACCCCGCGACTGGAACCTGTTTCTGAATGAGTTCGGCCATCCGCGCGACGCGTTCTTGCGTCATGCGGGTGATGGCCCGGTAGTTGACCAGCACGGCTGGCCCCTGGTCGCACATGCCGGTACACGAGGTGGTATCGACCGAGACCAGGCCATCCTCGGAAACGCGGCCCGGTTCGAGCCAGAGCTTCTGGCACATGGTCTGCATCAAGTCCAGATTGCCGAGCATGCGGTCGGTGATGTTGTCGCTCCAGAGCACGCGGTAGCGGCCCATCGGCCGCGTGTGGAAGAAGCTGTAGAAGCCGGCGGTACCCTCGACCTTGGCGCGGGGCCAGCCGACTCCCTTGGCAATCGCCGTGATGGTTTCCGGGGACAGCCAACCCAAGGCTTCCTGCGTCTCGCGCAGGATCTGCATCAGGCGCGTGCCGTTGTTGCCGTGGTTGCCGAGGATGACGGCGACGGTTTCTAGCGAGGATTCTGGCATTCAGGTCTCCGCATGTTGCTGTGCATCAATAGTCAATATTCTGCACCGATTGGCGTCATATGTCTTTGTGTGCGTGATACCAAAGAGCTATAAGGGGTTAATGGCCATAAGCGATGATTTCGCCGGGAATGCGGTCGAGCGGAACCACCCGGTCCACGCCGCCAAGACGGATGGCCTCCTTGGGCATGCCGAACACGACGCAGGTGGATTCGTCCTCCGCCACCGTCCTGGCGCCGGCATCGTGCATTTCCTTCAATCCGCGCGCGCCGTCGGCGCCCATGCCGGTCATGATGATGCCGAGCGCGTTGCGTCCCGCCACTTGAGCGGCGGAGCGGAACAGGACATCGACAGAAGGTTTGTGCCGATTGACCAGCGGGCCGTCCTTGACCTCCACATGGTACTGCGCACCGCTTCGGCACAGCATCATGTGGCGGCCGCCCGGAGCGATCAGGGCGAGTCCCGAGCGCAAACGGTCGCCGTCCTTGGCTTCGCGTACTTCCAGTTGACAGATGGCATTGAGGCGTTCGGCAAAAAGCGCAGTGAACTTCTCCGGCATGTGCTGCACGATAGCGATGCCCGGGCAGACCGCCGGCAGCCGCGTCAACACGGCTTCCAGCGCCTGCGTGCCGCCCGTAGATGTGCCAATGGCAACGATCTGGTCGGTGGTGGCGGACATGGCGGTGGTGCCGGCACCCAGCATGGCGTCGGCCGTCAGGCTGGGTGCCGGTGCCGCAATGCGGGTCGGCGCCAATCGGTGCACGTTGGCCTGGGCCGCCGTCTTGATGGCGCCGATCATGTCCGACTGCGTGTCGAGCAGGAACTGCTTGAGGCCAATCTTGGGTTTGGTGATGATGGACACCGCGCCGGCGGCGAGTGCCTCCATGGTCGTCTGGACGCCTTTCTCCGTCAGGGTCGAACAGATCACCACGGGCGTCGGGTGTTCGGCCATGATCTTGCGCAGGAAGGTAAGCCCGTCCATGCGCGGCATCTCGATGTCCAGAACGATCACGTCCGGCCAAACCAGCTTCATCCGTTCCATCGCGAACAGCGGGTCGGCGGCAATGCCGACGACTTCGATCCCTGGATCCTTGCTCAACATTTCCTTTGCGACCTGGCGAACGACGGCGGAGTCGTCCACCACCATGACCTTGATCTTATTCATGCTTGTTTGCGTGGTGGAAGCTCAGCCAGACTTCGCCGGTCCAGGCATCGAAGTAGAGCCGCCGGTGGCCGGCGCCGCCGACGTGCTCCGCCTTGAGCGCGACGCAGCGCTCTTCCAGCAGGCGCCGGGCGGCACGGATGTTGTTTTCGCTCACGTCGTGGCTTGTCGCGATGTGATGGTCAGGGAACATGTTACCGCCGCCGAACAGTTTGGCCTCATATTCCGTTGTCCGCGTCCCGCAACGTGCGATGGCCCGGTCGAGGAGTGCGAATGCTTCGTCGGCGTAGCGCCCGTCGGGATTCTGCCAGGATATGTGCGGACGCTGGGGCAGCAGGAAATGACACATGCCGCCGAGATGGCGCTGTCGATGCCACAACGTGACGGCGACGCAGGAGCCGAGCAAGGTGCCGACCAATACGTGGCCTTGGCCGAAGAAGACTTCTCCGGGATTCAGAAATGTCTCGCCGGCGGGTTTCATGGTTTTTGGTAAATCGTTGGTTGCACGGCCCTGAGCTCGTCGTTGATGCCGTTGAGCGTCTCGGAGTGGCCGATGACGAAATGTCCGCCCGGACGGATTTTTTTCGCCAGGCGCGCCACGACGCGCTGCTTGGTCGGTGCGTCGAAGTAGATCATCACGTTGCGCAGGAAAATGATGTCGAAACTGCCGAGTTTCGGCAGCTCTGTGTTGAGGTTGATCTGCGAGAAATGCGTGTGCGCGCGCAAGCGGCGGTCGATGAGAAATGTTCCCTCCTGGCTGCGCACGCCCTTCAGACAATACTTGCGCAGGTATTCCGGCGGCAGGCCGCGCGTCTTTTCCATGGGGTAATGTCCGCTCTCGGCGGTGTGCAATACCGACAGGCTGATGTCGCTGCCAAACACGCTCCATTGGCCCTCAAGGCCGAAGTGATCTGCCAGCACCATGGCCGTGGTGTAGAGCTCCTCGCCGGTTGAGCTGGCGGCGCTCCAGGCGTCGAAAGATCGGCCGGACGGGTGCGCGGGCAACACCTTCCGGCGCAGGAAGTCGAAGTGCTTGTCTTCACGGAAGAAATACGTTTCGTTGGTCGTGAGCAGATCCACCATCAACTGTCGTTCGTCCGGTGCGCCGCCGTTCGTGACATGGTGGTAGTACTCCGCGAAAGTGTGGAAGCGGTAATGCTTGAGGCGCTTGGATAGCCGCCCCACCAGCAGCACTTTCTTGGCGTCGGAAAGGCTGATCCCGGCAATCTCGTGGATCAACTTGCGGAACTTGGCGAACTCCGCGTCACTGATGGCAATCTCGTCCATGGTCGGAAGGGACGCCCAGTCATGCTCGTCCGCCATTTCCGTCGCCTACGTGGAAGAACTGCATGAGTTGTTG
>PMIH01000201.1 GCA_003158255.1 Rhodocyclaceae bacterium | reverse complement strand
AAATTAATGGCTGAACGGGGCCTTTGTTCGCGCCGCGAGGCCGACGTCTATATCGAACAGGGTCTGGTGTTCGTCAATGGCGAGCGCGTGAGCCAGTTGGGAACGCGCGCCGCACCCGACGCGACGATCACGCTGGCCGGCGAGGCGAAGGCCCAGCAGGCCAGCCAGGTGACCATACTGCTGCACAAGCCGATCGGCTATGTCTCCGGGCAGGCCGAAGACGGCCATCAGCCGGCGGTAACGCTGATCTCGGTTCATAGCCAGCAGGCCGACGACAAGACGAAACGCTTCCAGCCGACCCATCTGAAAGGGCTAGCGCCGGCTGGACGACTCGACATCGACTCGACCGGTCTACTGGTGCTGACGCAGGACGGCCGCATCGCCCGGCAACTGATCGGCGAGAATTCAGGCATCGAAAAAGAGTATCTCGTGCGCGTTGCCGGGACGCTGGACGAGCGTGGGCTGGCATTGCTCAATCACGGGCTGTCGCTGGACGAGCGGCAATTGCGGCCGGCACGGGTCGAGCGGCTGAACGATGACCAGCTTCGCTTCATCCTCAAGGAAGGCCGCAAGCGGCAGATTCGCCGCATGTGCGAACTGGTGGGCTTGCGGGTGACGGGCCTGAAGCGAGTGCGTATCGGCCGCGTGCGACTGGGCGATTTGCCGCTCGGGCAGTGGCGTTATTTGCGAAACGGGGAGACATTCTGATGCCTGATGAAGTCGCTAACTCAAACAACGGGGCNNACGCTGGCGGTCGCCGTCTATGCCCACTACCGGAAGGTCGGGCGCGCGCGTGGTCTGGCAACGACCAAGAGCAATGTGTTGTTGATCGGTCCCACCGGCACTGGCAAGACGCTGATGTGCGAGACGTTGTCGCGGGTCATCGGCGTCCCTTTCGTTACGGCCGACGCGCCATCGCTCGCGCAAACAGAATATGTCGGCGACGAGATCGAGGCCATGTTGCAAAGACTTGTTGACAAGGCGGGTGGCGATTTGGAGCACGCCCAGCGCGGCATCGTCTTCATCGATGAAGTGGATAAACTGAAAGCCGTCAGCAGCCAGTCGCGCGGCGCCAGCGGGGAAGCGGTGCAGAACGCCTTGCTCAAGATCATGGAAGGGGTGCCGGTCAAGCTGAGAAACGGACATTATCTGGATACCACGAATGTCTTGTTCATCTGTGGCGGCGCCTTCACCGGCCTGGACCAGATTCTCACCAGAACCCACTCTTTCGGCTTCATTGCCACCTCCGAAGACGAAAACCAGAAGATCCTCGATCGGCTGAATGCCCGCGTCAAGCCAACCGACCTGTTCGAATTTGGCCTCATTCCGGAATTTGCCGGTCGTTTGCCCGTGGTGACCCGGTTGTGGGAGCTGTCGAAACCGATGCTGGTACGCATCGTCAGCGAACCGCGCGACGCCATTCTTCGCCAGTTTCAGGAAATGTTCCTGGCTGAAGGCGTCGAACTGGTGGTTGAACCGGCGGTGTTCGAGCAGATTGCCGATCTGGCGATCGAGTACAAGATCGGCGCCCGGAGCCTGCGCGGCATCTTCGAGGAGATGATTACGCCCGCCTTGTATGTCGTGCCCGACCGCAAGGACATCCGGAAGGTGGTTTTCAGCTCGCTGTTCGAAGAGGCGGGCTTCGTTTGCACGTGAACTAGGCGTTAGAATATGCGGTTATTACCCGTGGGCGGCGATTGTTTCGCCGCTGAATTCCCGAAGGCGAACCAAGGTTCGCCTTTTCTCTGAAAGTCGAGCATGTTCGATAGCGTCCGCAGCAACAAGAAGGTTGTCCAGATCATTCTTGCCCTGATCGTTCTCCCGTTCGCGTTTTGGGGCGTCGAGTCGTACATCCGCAATTCCGGCGGCAGCAACGCCTCCGTCGCCAGCGTTGGCGGCAGCACGATTTCGCAATCGGAATTCCAGCAGTCGCTGCGTGAACAGCAGGACCGCCTGCGGCCGACGCTGGGCGGACGTGATCCGGCGCTGCTGGACAGTCCGGAAATCCGCCGGGCCGTGCTGGATAATCTGGTGCAGCGGCGATTGCTGAGTCTCTATGCGGCCAAGTCGAACCTCTCGATCAGCAATGACCAGTTGGCAACCGTCATCGCTTCGGTGCCGCAGTTGCAGGAAGACGGCAAGTTCTCGCCGCAGCGCTACGAGGCGTTGATTGCCGCTCAAGGCATGAGCAAAGCCATGTTCGAAAATAATGTCCGTCACGACCTGGTGATTCAGCAGGCGATGACGGCGGTCGGGGCCGCGTCGGTATCGAGCAAGACTGCTGCCGACCGCTGGCTGGCGTTGCAGTTGGAAGAGCGGGAAGTCAGCGATGCCGCTTTGCGTCCGGATGCTTTCCTGAGTCGGGTCAAGGTGACGCCGGAAGCCATCAAGACTTACTACGACGCCAATATCAAGAAGTTCGAACTGCCGGAACAGGTGCACGCCGAGTACTTGGTGCTCAGTCGCGACAAGCTGAGTGAGCAGACGGTGGTCAGCGACGAAGAAATCAAGGCTTGGTATCAGTCCCACCCCGACCGTTACAAGCGGCCGGAAGAACGGCGCGCCAGCCACGTGCTGATCACTGTTGGCGCCAAGGCCGGCGCCGACGAAGTCAAGGCTGCCGAAGCCAAGGCAGCCGAAGTACTGGCCCAGGCAAAGAAGTCGCCCGGTGATTTCGCGCGGCTGGCCAAGCAGTATTCGCAAGACCCGGGTTCTGCCGGGAAAGGTGGCGACCTCGATTGGTTCGGTCGCGGCGCCATGGTCAAGCCTTTCGAAGAAGCCGCCTTTGCCTTGAAGGAAGGCCAGATTTCCGACGTGATTCGATCTGATTTTGGCCTGCACATCATCAAGCTGACGGGCGTCAAACCCGAGCGCAGCCGTTCGCTGGACGAAGTGAGGGGCGAGATCGCCGCCGAATTGAAAGCACAGACGGCGGCCAAGAAGTATGCGGAGGTTGCCGACAGCTTCAGCAATACCGTCTACGAGCAGGCCGACAGTCTCAAGCCGGCCGCCGAGAAGTTCAAGCTGACGATCCAGCAGAGCGACTGGTTAGCGAAGGATGGGACAGCCGTCGGTCCCTTCGCCAATGCCAAGCTGAAGGCAGCGCTGTTCTCCGACGACGCCATCAAGAACAAGCGCAACACCGAGGCCGTCGAAATCGCGCCAAACGTGCTGGTTTCTGCGCGCGTCGTCGAGCACAAGCCGGCCGCGCAGCAATCGCTTGAAACGGTATCGCCGACGATTGCCAAGTTCCTCGCCCACGACGAGGCGATCAAACTGGCGATCAAGGATGGTGAGGACAAGCTGGCCAGGCTGGACAAGGACGAGAAGGTCGATGTCGCCTGGAGCAAGCCGCGCGCGGTGAGCAAGGGGATGGCGGCCGATTGGCCGCCGGACGTTGTGCGTGCAGTATTCAAGGCTGATAGCACCAAGTTGCCGGCGTATGCAGGTATTTCTGCACCGGGCGGCTACATGTTGTTCCGCGTCTCGCAGGTCAAACCGTTTGTGCCGGGCGCCACCGAGCCACCTCAGGCGAAGGCCCTGCGAGCGCAATATGCCCGCATGCTGGCGGACGAGGAACTGGCGGCATGGATTGCCGCCTTGCAGGCGAAGTATCCGGTCGAGATCAATCAGGCTGCGCTTGAGGCCCGGGAAAAATAGCACTCGTATCCCGGCCTCGCAATGAGGCCGGGTGTTTCATATTGTGGCAATCAGCCCGGAAGCGGGTCGGCGTTGCCAAGGGCGGTCGTGTTCAGGCCACCGTCCACATACATGATCTCGCCGGTAATTCCGCTCGCAAGGTCGGAAAGCATGAACGCGGCGGCGTTGCCTACTTCCTCGATGTTGACGTTGCGGCGCAGCGGCGCGTGGTGGGCGTTGTAGGCCAGCAGTTTGCCGAAGTTGCCGATGCCGGAAGCTGCCAGGGTCTTGATCGGTCCAGCGGAAATCGCGTTGGCGCGAATGCCTTGCGGCCCGAGGCAGAACGCCAGATAGCGTGTTGCCGCTTCCAGACTTGCTTTGGCCAGGCCCATGGTGTTGTAGTTCGGCATCGTGCGATCGGCACCGAGGTAGGTAAGCGCCAGCACGGCCGGGTTATTGCCTTTGAGCAGTAGCGGCCGGGCGGCCTTGACCAAAGCAGGATAGCTGTAGGACGAAATATCGTGGGCAATGCGAAAACTCTCA
>PMIH01000075.1 GCA_003158255.1 Rhodocyclaceae bacterium | reverse complement strand
CCGGACATGGGCACGCCGAAGTGCACCTCGAACATCGACGCCGTATTCGGCAACATGACCGCCACCGTATCGCCCTTGCCGATGCCTCGCCGGACCAGCGCCGACGCCAACTGACGACACCGCCGGTAGCTTTCCGCCCAAGTGTACGCGCGGGCGCCCTGGATGACGGAGATGCGCTTGGGATAGACGAACGCGGAACGCTCAAGAAAACTCAGCGGCGACAGTGGAACATAGTTGGCCGGATTGCGCTCAAGTCCGATGGCGTATGGATTGTTGGATGCCACTCTACTTTCCTCCTCATGGTGCCGAAAAATGCAGGACAGAAACTGGCGTCCCGCGGCTATTCAACGTGCAATCTGGAACCTGCTCAAATGGCGCCGCATCCTTCCAAATGAGCAATGGTCTTAGCGTCAAACCCCCATTCTTTCAGAATATTTGCTGGGGCAACGCTTGTCGTCGGTGGTGTCGGTCTGGCTGGAACGGTACGGCTGAAGCGCGGCGCCGGGGCCGGCTGAACCACCCCATCCACCTCAATAAAGGTCTTCCGGGAGAGATTGTGGGGATGCTGTGGGGCCTCGTCCATGTCGAGTACCGGGGTCACACAGGCATCGGTTCCTTCCATCAGGGCACACCACTCATCCCGGTTCTTTTCCATCAGGATGGCGCGCAGCTTTTCCTTGAGCGCGGGCCATTGGGCGCGGTCCCACTGGGACTTGAATGCGGGATCGACGATGCCGGCCTTCTCAAGGAAGAGCGCGTAGAACTGGGGCTCGATGGGACCGATGGCGATGTACTTGCCGTCCCGGCAGCGATAGGTGTCGTAGAAGGGCGCACCGCCGTCGAGCAGGTTGCTGCCCCGCTCCTGGCTCCACTGCCCCATCGCCTTCAGCGTATACATCATGGTCATGAGGGTGGCGGAACCATCGGTCATGGCCGCATCCACCACCTGCCCCTGTCCGGAGGTCCGCGCTTCGAGCAGGGCGGCGAGCACGCCCAGCGCGAGGAACATGGCGCCGCCGCCGCAATCTGCAACCAGATTGAGCGGCACCACCGGCTTGCCTTCTTTTTCGCCAATGGCGTGGAGCGCGCCGGAAAGCGAAAGGTAGTTGATGTCGTGGCCGGCCGCTTGAGACAAGGTACCCGTCTGGCCCCAGCCGGTCATGCGCCCGTAGACCAATCGCCGATTGCGCGCGAAACACGCCTCGGGCGACAGGCCCAGACGTTCCATCACGCCGGGACGAAAGCCCTCGATCAGCGCATCGGCGCCCGCGACCAATTGCAGCGCCGCCGCGATGCCCTCGGGATTCTTCAAATCCAGCGCGATCACTTGGCGGCTGCGGTTGAGAATATCGAGCCCGGGATCGAACAGATCCGCAGTCGGCCGAGTGGCGGCTGACTTGCGCTCGATGCGCAACACCGTCGCGCCGAGGTCGGCGAGCAGCATGGCGCCCATGGGCGCGGGGCCCAGCGCGGCAAACTCGACTACCTTGATGCCATGCAACGGTCCCATGTCTTTCCGCCTCGCTGGTGATGACTCGCTCGAAAGGGCAACCGTTACTGGGCAATCGAGCGGCCGATGACCAGACGCTGGATGTCGTTGGCGCCCTCGTAGATCTGGCAGACGCGTACGTCGCGGTAGATGCGCTCCACCGGAAAATCGCTGACGTAGCCGTAACCGCCATGAATCTGGATCGCGTCGGAGGCGACCTTCTCGGCCATTTCCGAGGCGAACATCTTGGCCATGGATGCTTCGACCAGGCAGGGTCGGCCGGCATCCTTCAGCGTCGCGGCCCGCCACACCAAGAGGCGCGCGGCATCCACCTGGGTTGCCATGTCGGCCAACCGGAAATTCACCGCCTGGTGTTCGATGATGGGCTTACCGAAAGTCTCGCGCTCCTTGGCGTAGCGGATCGCGGCCTCCAGTGCGGAGCGGGCCATACCGACCGACTGGGCAGCGATGCCGATGCGGCCGGCTTCCAGATTGGACAAGGCGATCTTGTAACCCGCACCCTCGGCGCCCATCATGGCGCTGCTCGGCACGCGGCAGTTTTCAAAGAGGATCTGGGCGGTATCGGAAGCCTTCTGCCCCATCTTTTCCTCGATGCGGGCGACGATGTAGCCGGGGGTTGCCGTCGGCACCAGGAAGCACGAGATTCCCTTCTTGCCGGCAGCCTTGTCGGTCACCGCGAAGACGATCGCCACATCGGCGTACTTGCCGGTGGTGATGAACTGCTTCACGCCATTGATGACCCAGTGGTCGCCATCGCGGGTCGCGGTGGTCTTGATGGCGGAAGCGTCGGAACCGACGTGCGGCTCGGTGAGGCAGAAGCAGCCCAGCGACTGACCGGACGCCAGCCTGGTCAGCCATTCCTGCTTCTGGGCTTCCGAACCGTATTTTTCGGTGATGCCGCAGGCCAGGGAATTCTGCACCGAGACGATCGTCGATGTCGCGCCATCGCCGGCGGCGATTTCTTCGATGGTCAGCACCAGACTCATGTAGTCCATGCCCGCGCCGCCGTACTTCTCCGGCGTCACCATGCCGAGCGCGCCCAGTTCGCCCAACTCCTTCAGGGCCTGCGCGGGGAAGGTGTGGTTCCTGTCCCATTCGCCGGCAAACGGGGCAAGACGCTCCTGCGCAAACTTCCGCATGGTGTCGCGGATCATTTCCTGTTCCTGGGTCAGAATCATCATTGCTCCGTTCAGAATTCTTTGGATGAAACGCGCTCGGCGCCGCCCTGGCTCGCCGATCAGGCCGGGAGCATCTCGACGCCGACGGCCACGGCTTCGCCGCCGCCGATGCACAGCGAGGCCACGCCCTTGGTCTTGCCGTATTGCTTCAGCGCGCCGATCAGCGTCACCAGGATGCGCGCGCCGGAGGCGCCGATCGGGTGGCCCAGGGCACAGGCGCCGCCATGCACGTTCACCTTGGCCGGATCCAGCTTCAGGTCATGGATGGCGGCCATGGTCACCACGGCAAACGCTTCGTTGATTTCCCACAGATCCACGTCGGCAACGCTCCAGTCGTTCTTCTTCAGCAGCTTCTCGATGGCGAAGACCGGCGCGGTGGTGAATAGGTTGGGCTCCTGCGCGTGCGTCGTGTGGCCGACGATCTTGGCGATGGGCTTGAGTCCCAGCGCCTTGGCCTTGGAGGCCTTCATAAGCACCACGGCGGCGGCCCCGTCCGAAATCGACGACGAGTTGGCGGGCGTCACGGTACCATCCTTCTTGAACGCCGGCTTGAGGCCGGGGATCTTGTCGATCTGCGCCTTCATGGGCTGCTCGTCCTTGTCGACCACGACATCGCCCTTCCTGCCGGCAACGGTAACCGGGGTGATTTCCCACTTGAACAGGCCTTCGTTGATGGCCTTCTGCGCGCGCGTGGTGGACTGGATGGCGAAGGCATCCTGGGCCTGGCGGGTGAAGCCGTAGGACTCGGCACACTCCTCGGCGAAGGTGCCCATCAGCCGGCCCTTCTGGTACGCGTCTTCGAGCCCGTCGAAGAACATGTGGTCGAGCATCTGGCCGTGACCCAGGCGATAGCCGCCTCGTGCCCTGGGCAGCAGGTACGGGGCATTGGACATGGACTCCTGGCCACCGGCGACGCCGACTTCGTAGGCGCCCGCCAGCAGGCTGTCATGCAGCATCATCACCGCCTTGAGCGCCGAGCCGCACATCTTGTTGATGGTGGTGCAACCGACGGACAACGGCAGTCCGCCGCCGAGCGCCGCTTGGCGGGCCGGCGCCTGGCCGATACCCGCTTGCAGCACGTTGCCGAACACGACTTCTTCAACCTGATCCGGCTTGATGCCGGCCCGCTCCACGGCGGCCTTGATGGCGGCGGCGCCGAGCTGCGGTGCGGTGAGCGCGTTGAAGTCGCCCTGAAAACCGCCCATGGGAGTGCGAGCGACGGAGACGATGACGATGGGATCTTGTTGCGGCATGGAAATTCCTTTCGGTCTGACGACGATGGCGGTGCTTACTTGGCGGCCATGCGAATGGCGCCATCGAGGCGAATCACTTCGCCGTTCAGATACTGGTTGGTGAAGATATGCTCCACCAGCGCGGCATATTCGGCGGGCTTGCCCATGCGGGATGGGAACGGCACCATCTTGCCCAGTGCCTCCTGGACTTCCGCCGGCATGCCCATCAGCATGGGGGTTTCCATGATGCCTGGCGCAATGGTCATGACGCGGATTCCGGAGCGGGCCAGCTCCCTGGCAATCGGCAGCGTCATCGCCACGATGCCGCCCTTTGAAGCCGCGTAGGCGGACTGCCCCAGCTGACCGTCGAAAGCGGCCACGGAAGCGGTGCTGACGATGACGCCGCGTTCGCCCTGCGCGTCCGGCTCGACAGTACTCATGATCTCGGCGGCGAGGCGAATCATGTTGAAGCTGCCGATGAGATTGATGTTGATGACGCGCGTGAAGGAGTCCAGCTTGTGCACGCCATCGCGGCCGACCACCTTCTCGGCCGGCGCGATACCCGCGCAATTGACCAGGCCGCGCAGGCTACCCATGGCCACGGCGGTGGCGAAAGCACTCTTGGCGCTCTCTTCGCTGGTCACGTCGGTGGCGACGAAGCGGGCATTCGCGCCCAGCTCGCCCGCCAGGGCCGCGCCCGCCTCCTTGTTGACGTCGGCCAGCACGACCTTGCCACCGCCGGCAACGATCATGCGGGCAGTCGCGGCGCCCAAGCCGGAGCCGCCTCCGGTGACGACAAATACATTGNNGGCCTGATCGAGGATGAGCGCCAACAGCAACGACCGCGGCACCATCGCCGTCTGCTTCGTTCAGGAAGCCCTGGCGGGCGTGCGGGCACGCGGCTTCGATGCCAACCTGCTGCTGAGGGAGTCGGGCATCCCGCCCGAGTTGCTCCAGTCGTCTCAGGCCCGGGTCTCATCCAGTCAATACGGCAAGTTGTGGCATCGCATCGCCGAGGTCACCGACGACGAATTCTTTGGCATGGACAGCCGGCGCATGAAGGCCGGCAGCTTCACCCTGTTATGCCATGCGATCATCCATAGCGACACCCTGGAGCGCGCCCTGCTCCGCGCCCTGCGTTTCCTCCGGCTGGTCATGGACGACATCGAAGGCCAGCTCGTCCGCGAAGGATCGCAGGCCCGCATCGTGCTCATCGACCACGCCCAAGCCTCGCAACATTCATCCGGCACGGCCGCCCCGCCCAATCGGGCCTTCGCTTACGGCACCTACCTGCTGATGCTGCACGGACTGGCCTGCTGGCTGATCGGCCGCCGCATCCCGCTCACCTGCGCCCACTTCCGCTCGCCGGAGCCTCCGTTCAGCGCCGAGTGGAAAGTCCTGTTTTGCTCGAACCTGAATTTCGCCCAGCCCACCTCGGGCATCTGCTTCGACAGCGAGTACCTGGACATGGGCAACATCCAGAACGAGCGAACCATGAAGGAATTCCTGCGCGGCGCGCCGACGAATTTCCTCGTGAAGTACAAGAACAGCGCCAGCCTCACCGCCCGCATCCGGCGACACCTGCGCACCACGCCGCCGGCCGACTGGCCCGACTTCGGCACGCTGGCCGAACAGCTCCACTACTCGACCGCGACCTTGCGCCGGCGCCTGGAGGACGAAGGCGGCACCTACCGCGCCATCCTCGACGACCTGCGGCGGGACATGGCCATCACCCTGCTCGGCGACAGCGCCAAGAGCATCCAGGCCGTCGCCAGCGAACTGGGATTCGCCGACCCCAGCGCCTTCCATCGCGGCTTCAAGAAGTGGACCGGCGCATCGCCGAGTCAGTACCGCGAACTGCACGGAGCGGCAAGAAAACACGCCTGATCCGCACGCGGGAGCCGTGCCACCACGGCTGACTTTCAAATCGGGGAACTACAGTGGCGACGTTCGCGAAAGTCGGCGGTGGTGGTACGGCTCGTGGGCGATTGCATTGGAAAGCAACGTGGATTCTTGCCGGAATACTTCCAACATTGAAAAGCTTGCGCACCACGGCTTCGGGCAGTAGCGGAAGGCGCAGGGAAGGGCTCGCCCCGCATCGAAAATCGACTGGCCGCAATAGTCAGTCGTGGCGGTACGCCGAGAGAGGAATTCAAACACCTAAAACGACAATGGCGCGGAATCCTCCGCGCCATTTCTTCGCCCTGAAATCCCCATCAAATGGGGTTTTTCTACAGCTTCAACGTAGAGGTGACCGGCGCTGCGCGGCTTCATCGCGCAGCGTCCAGCGACCGAAGGGAGCGAGGTCGACCGCCGGGT
>PMIH01000166.1 GCA_003158255.1 Rhodocyclaceae bacterium | reverse complement strand
TCGACCCCGAGCGCGATACGCCGGCACGATTGAAGAGCTACGTCGAGTTTTTCCACCCGAGCATCGTTGGCGTCACCGGCAGCGCGGAACAGGTCGCGCTGGCAGCGCGTGAGTATGGCGCCGTCTATGCCCGCCAGGATGTCGGCGGCGCCGGTTACGTCATCGACCACAGCGCCTGGACCTACGTCGTCGCGCCGGATGGACACCTTGCCGGCCGTATTCCGCACGGTGCCACGGTCGAACAGACGCTGGCCGAAATCCGCAAATGGCTTCCCTCTTCCTCAACCCCGAAAGGATCATCATGAAAACCATTTCGTTCGCCGTCGCGGCCGCCACGGCCTGCTTCTCGCTCGGCGCCTGGGCAGCCGGCGCCGCCGACAGCGTCAGCGTCGTCGATCCCTATGTGCGCCTGGCGCCACCCGGCGCGCAGGCCACCGGCGCCTTCATGGTGCTGAAGAACGCCGGCGACAAGGACGTGAAGGTGGTCAAGGCCGAAAACAGCGCTTCGAAGATCACGGAACTGCACACCCACATCAACGAAAACGGTGTCATGAAAATGCGCCCGGTCCCTGCCATCGACATCAAGGCCAAGGGCGAAGCCGTGCTGCAACCCGGCGGCCTGCACGTGATGATGATCGACCTCAAGGAACCGATGAAGGAAGGCGACAAGGTTGCCATCACGCTCGATTTCGACGACGGCTCCAGCAAGAAAGTCGACGCCACGGTGCGGAAACCGATGCCGATGCCGGCAATGCCCGCGGCAGCGGACCACTCCGAACACATGAAGCCTTGATGTTCCCGGCGCGGCGGGATTCCGCCGCGCTACGACTTGAAGCTGCGCTCCGTCCCGGCGTGCTGGCCGGAGAATATCGTCGGTGGTAACATCGATCACATATCCCACCGACACTTTGCCGCCAACATTTCATGAAGCCGTCCGAATCACTGCGCCTGCACCGCGACGCCATCCGCCTCGTTGTCGAGCAAAATCGCGCCTGCAATCCGCGCGTATTTGGCTCCGTGCTTCATGCCAGCGACCAGGAAGGTAGCGATCTCGATCTTCTGATCGATCCCACAGCGGAAACCACGCTGATGGACGTTGCCAGAATTCAGAACCGTCTCCAGAAGCTGCTTGGCATTTCGGTCGACGTGCTGACTCCCAATGCGCTGCCCGCCACGTTCCGCGCGGCTATCCTCGCCGAAGCCCTTTCGCTGTGACGGATTCCGCCGCGCCACGACTTGACCGGCCGCTTCGATAGCTTGCATTGCAAGGTGCGCCGGTGCATTTCCAGCGGGCGCGCCGTGGCGGAAATGTTGCCGTGCTGGTGCAGTACGCGCTGGGTAAGAGAAATACTGGTGCGCCCCCACGAATTGCGCGTCCTATCTCCTGTTGATAAAGGCTCTCAAGTAAGTCATCTCAAGTGATTGATTTGTATACTGGTGGTCGTGACTTACTTTGGGGCGATTTGCGGCCGCGGCCCGATTACTTCGCTAACCACAAACACAAAGTACCCACCGCCAGAAACCAGTAAAACAAGGCATCGGGCCCGAATACAAATTTCAGCCCGCTGACAAACGTTGCGAAGGCTCCTCGACTATTGCGCGAAAGCCCAAACCAATAGTCATAGGCCGCAGCCGAATACATGAGCACACCCAATCCCACTAATGCCTTCGCCGTTTCCTGCCTCGACTTCCTGTCATTTGTCATGCCACGTCTCTCCATTCGCCATTGCTCGGCGTACCACGACGACTGACTTTGAGGGTAACAGGACTGACCTCGGTTCTCTTTGTAATCCTCACGCCTCGCTCCTTCATTCCGCATTCAGAGCCGTTCTACCGCAGCGTGCGCTTCGGCTTCACGATTTCACCGGCCGCTTCGACAGCTTGCGTTGCAGCGTGCGTCGGTGCATCTTCAGCGCCCGCGCGGTGGCGGAAACGTTGCCGTCATGCTCGTGCAACACGCGCTGGATGTGCTCCCACTCCAGTCGATCGACCGAGAGCGGCTCGACGGCTGACAGCGCTTCCCCGGTCGCCCGCGCCTTGGCGTCGAACGCGGCGACGATGGCGTCCACTTCCACCGGCTTCGCCAGGTATTGCACGGCGCCGAGCTTGATGGCGTCCACTGCGGTGGCGATGCTGGCATAGCCGGTGAGCACGACGATCCGGCACGCCGGATTGATCGCCAGCAGCGGCGCGATCAGCGCCAGACCTGAATTCCCGGCCAGATTGAGATCGAGCACCACCCGGTCGGGCGGCTGCTGGTTCGCGCGGACGAGCGCGGTGGCGGCGTCGGTAACGCCTGCCGCTTCGAGACCGCGCCGGCGCAGCGCGCGGGTCAGCACTTCATTGAAGGTTTCGTCGTCGTCGATGACCAGGATATGTTCCATTGTTTGCGCTTCAGGAAGTGGCCGTTGCCGGCAGGCGCACGCGGGCAACGCCGCCGCCGTCATTGTCAAGGGTCAGCGCGCCACCGAGCCGCACGATGGCGGCGTGGGCGAGGAACAGGCCGACGCCGCTGCCGCCGGCGTGAGCCGGAAACGGCGCCCGGCCGGCGTGTTCGAGGATGTGCGACGCGAAACCGGGACCGTTGTCGCGCACCTCGATCGTCAGGCCAGTGTCGTCGCCGGTCGCCGTCACGCGCACTGCGGAGCCGGCGTTGGCCGCGTTGTTGAACAGGTTCAGCAGCCCCTGTTCGAGCATCGTATCGACGACGAAAGTCAGTCGTGGTGGTACGCCGAGTAGACGCAACTCGGCGTCCACGCGCGGGCGCAATTCGCGCCAGCGGGCAAAGACGTCGGCTAGCCAGCGTTCGGCCTGCACCGCGGCTGCGCTGTCGAGCCGTTCGGCGCCTGCCCGCTCGGCCAGGCCGCTGATGATCTGCTTGCAGGCCGACACCTGCCGGTGCAGAACGGCGATGTCGGCGCGCGCTTCTGCCGGCAGCGTCGTATCGCGCTCCAGTTCGCCGGCGATCACGGCCATGGTTGCCAGCGGCGTGGATAGTTCGTGCGCGGCGCCGGCCGCCAGCGCGCCGAGGGCGACGACACGCTCGTCACGCAGCGCCTTCTCGCGCACGGCCGCGAGCTCGGCGTCGCGCTCGCGGATGGAGGTGGTCATGCGGACGACGAACCAGGCCAGCATCACGACCGAGAGCACGAAGGTAAACCACATGCCAGCCAAGTGGAGGCGCGCGGCGCGCTCGGCGTCGGCGATCGGCAGCGGCAGATAGAGGACGTTGAGCAGCGAATACGCCGCCACGGCGAGGCCGGCAATCAGCATCACCAGCCGCGCCGGCAGTGCCAGCGCGGCGACGGCGACGGGCGGCAGCAACAGCGAGATGAGCGGATTGGCAGCACCGCCCGAGAAGAACATCAGCACGGCCAGGGCGACGATGTCGGTAAGCAGTTGCACGAACATGTCGCTGTCGCCCCAGGCGTCGGCGCGGGCGAGGCGCCTGGCCGCGAGCAGATTTGCCAATGCCTGCAAACCGGCGACGAGCAACATGGGCGAACGCGGCAACGGAATGCCCAGTATCGGCGGCACCGCCAGGATGGCGCCGACTTCGCCCGCCAGCAGCCACCAGCGCGAGGCGACCAGGCGACGAATGGCGGCCGGATTTTCCGGCACGCCGGCGGCAAACAGGGACAGGGACATGGTGGCGCGATTATCCACGATCGACCGCATCATTGACCGGGCAGAAACGCCGCCTGCGGCATTTTGCCGCGGCCGCCTACAGCTCGATCTGGGTGCCCAGCTCGACCACGCGGTTGGTGGGAATCTTGAAAAACTCCGTCGCCGAGCCGGCATTGCGGAACATCCAGGCGAACAGCCACTCGCGCCATAAGGGCATGGCCGGCTTGTGGTGGGCCACAATCGTTTCCTTGCCGAGGAAGAAGGAGGTCTGCATCATGTCGAAC
The DNA here is from genome assembly GCA_003158255.1 of Rhodocyclaceae bacterium. Taxonomy (GTDB): domain Bacteria; phylum Pseudomonadota; class Gammaproteobacteria; order Burkholderiales; family Rhodocyclaceae; genus Fen-999. The sequence goes on along the minus strand of PMIH01000166.1, from coordinate 10,253 downwards.
GTGAGGCCTTGGCTGCCGGCGAGGTCCATGGCATGCGGAATGTCGGGTTCATCCTTGAAGCCGTAACGTACGCGCAACTGGTAGAAACCCTGCGCCAGGGCACGTACTTCGACCCGGCTGGCTTCCGCCACGTAGGGCACATCTTCCATGATGACGTTAAGCAGGACGACGCGTTCGTGCAGCACCTTGTTGTGCAGGAGGTTGTGCAGCATCGCGCGCGGCACACCATCCGGATTGGTGGTCATGAAAATGCCGGTGCCCTCGCATCGGTAAGGTCCACCGTATTCGAGACTGGTGATGAAGGCGTCGAGCGGCATGGAATCCTGCTTGAGCTTCTCGTTAAGGAGCACGCGGCCCAGCCGCCAGGTCGCCAGCAGGGTGAACACAGCGAAACCGAGTACCAGCGGGAACCAGCCGCCATCCATGATCTTGACGCTGTTGGCCGAGAAGAAGGCGAGGTCGACGACGATAAACGCCGCCAGGAAAAGACCGGCCTTGAACCAGCTCCATTGCCACAGGGTGCGCACGATCATGAATGCGAGGATGGTGTCGATCATCATCGTCAGCGTCACGGCGATTCCGTAGGCTGACGCCAGCGCACTCGACGAGCGGAAACCGAGCACCAGGGCGATCACTGCCACCAGCAGCATCCAGTTGATGGCCGGCACGTAGATCTGGCCGATCTCGCGCTCGGAGGTATGCACCGCATGCAGGCGCGGCGAGTAGCCGAGTTGCATCGCCTGCCGCGTCAGCGAAAACGCACCCGAGATGACGGCCTGCGAAGCGATGATGGTGGCAAACGTCGACAGCAGCACCATGGGAATCAGCAGCAGATCCGGCACCAGCAGGAAGAAGGGATTCTGTACCGCGGCCGGATCGGCGAGAATCAGCGCCCCCTGTCCCAGATAGTTCAGGAAGAGGCAGGGAAAGACGTAGCTGAACCAGGCCAGCTTGATCGGCTTGCGGCCGAAATGGCCCATGTCGGCATAGAGCGCTTCGCCACCGGTAATGCACAGCACCACCGCGCCCAGCGACAGGAAAGCAATGGTCCCGTTGGCGACGAAGAACCTGAAAGCGTAAGCCGGATTGATCGCTTCCAGCACCGCGGGATGACGCGTGATGGCTGCGATGCCGAGCACGCCGAGGGTCGTAAACCAGAACAGCATCACCGGCCCGAACAGGGCGCCGACGCTGGCCGTGCCCCGACGTTGCATGAAGAACAGGATGACGATCACCAAGAGGGTGATCGGCACGACGTAGGGTTTGAAAGTTGGCGTGACCACCTCAAGGCCCTCGACGGCCGAGAGCACGGAAATGGCCGGCGTGATGACGCCGTCGCCGTAAAAGAGGGCGGCGCCGAAGAGGCCTAACACGGCGATCCACCACAACTGGCGCGGACCGGCGCCGCTGGTGCGCAGCGCCAGCGAAGTCAGCGCCATGATGCCGCCCTCGCCCCGGTTGTCGGCGCGCATGATGAAAACTACGTATTTGAGCGAAACGGCGAGCGTCAGCGCCCAGAACACCAGCGACAGGATGCCGATCACGTTGTCCGGCGTCACCGGCACCGGATGGTGGCCACCGAAAACCTCTTTCAGCGTATAGAGCGGACTGGTACCGATGTCACCGTACACGACGCCCATGGCGGCCAGCGCCATGGCGGCGGTGCTCTGCTTGTGAGAAAGGTCGGTCGACATGTTGCGGCGCATTATAGGGGCCGACCATCGATTCCACGGCGCGTTCGCAACCCGTAGAATGGCGACCCGACCATGCTGCCACTCACCTGGATTCTCGCCCCGCCAATCGCCACGGACACGCGCCCGATGCGGCAGCCCGGCTCGCTCACCGCTCGCCTTGCGCGCAGCGGCACCGTTTCGGTCGACGTTCGCTTCAGCGGCTGGCAAGCCGCCCGCCACGACGAGGCTGCCGCACTCGGCCTGCCGCGTGCCGGCCAGCGGGTCTATGTACGCGAAGTCTGCGTGCGTCGGAACGGCGCACCGGCCGTGCTGGCGCGTAGCGTCACTACCCGCGGCGGCATTTATGGCCCCTGGAAGGGACTGCGCACGCTGGGCCGCAAGCCGCTCGCGGCGTTGCTGTGGACCGATCCCCGCATCTGCCGCGGACCCTTCGAGTTCACGCGGCTGCCGTTAGGCACCCAGCCGCCGGCGCGGCGTTCATGCTTCTGGCTCGATGGCCGGCCGCTGATCGTGATGGAGGCATTCGTCGGCCTGCCCTGGCCCGCAGTCGGCTGGCTGCCGCGCCAGCGCCGCTGGCGCGCCACCTGCCGGAATCAGCGCACCACCGGCTTCCAGATCACCACCGCGTAGCCGAGCGGCACCACGTAGGCCTTGGCGTAATTGTCGCCGACGCTGACGCGCCGACCACCGCCGGGTAGCGCACTGATCACCAGATCGGATACCTGATCATCGGTCAGTTTTGTCGTGCCGTCCGAATGCCATGTCTTGATGGCGCCGCACTCATCGCGGTCGACCAGCAACTTGCCGTCGGCCTTGGCAGCCGCGATTTCAATCACGACGCCGTGTTCGGTCTGGAAGGCCCGCGCCGTACCGGCTGCAACGCGCAATGACTCGCCGCCCTCCGGCTGCGCCCCGGCGGCAAGCGTCAGGATCTCGTCCTCGCTCAGGTTGGTCGCGCCCTCGGTATGCCAGACTTGATAGTGGCCATCCGGCTGCAACTGGATCAGCAAACTGTTGTCGGCGGCGACCGCCGCACCCGCAACCAGCAGCGCGATCGTCGCCAGGATCTCTCGTGGAAAGCGCATCATCTCTTTCTTGTCGGGCCGCCTTGTGCTCAAATCCCGTCATTTCAGGGCGATGCCGCACCGGCCAGTGCCCGCGCGCCATCGACGCCACAAGATGAAGATAGCAGTTAGCGAACTGATTGTCAGGTTCATGGAACGCCTCGGCATCGACCATGTTTTCGGCATGCCGGGCGCGCATATTCTGCCCGTGTACGATGCGTTGTATGGCTCGCCGCACATACGCAGCGTCCTGGTCAAACATGAGCAGGGAGCGGCCTTCATGGCCGGCGGCTATGCTCGCGCCTCCGGTCGTGTCGGCGCCTGCCTGACCACCGCCGGGCCCGGCGCGACCAACCTCGTCACCGGCATCGCCAACGCCTATGTCGACAAGCAGCCCCTGCTGATCATCACCGGCGAAACCTCGACCCACATCTTCGGCAAGGGCGGCTTGCAGGAAAGCTCCGGTGAGGGCGGCTGCCTGGACCAGGCAGCGCTGTTCAAGGGCATCACGCGTTACCACCGCATCGTCGAGCGCACCGACTACCTGCCGCAAGTGTTGAACCAGGCGGCGCGCACGCTGCTGTCGGCCACGCCTGGCCCGGTTCTGCTCAGCTTCCCGTACAACATCCAGAAGGAACTCGTGGACGCAGCCATCGTCGATGGCATTGCCTACGGCTCGGGCGGTCGCACCGCCTGCGGCTTGTCGGCGTCGGCCACCGAACTGTCCGGCCTGATCGCCGCCGCGCGCTATCCGGTCATCGTCGCCGGCCACGGCTGCATCGCCGCCGGCGCGCAGGACGAGCTGGCGCAGGTAAGCGAACTGCTGGGCATTCCGGTCACCACCACCCTCAAAGGCAAGGGTGTCGTCAGCGAGTCGTCAGCGCTGACTTTGGGCTGCCTGGGCGTCACCTCCGATGGCTGCGCCTACCGCTACATCGTCGACCATGCCGACCTGCTCATCTTCCTCGGCACCGGTTTCAACGAACGCACCAGCTACCTGTGGGACGCCAAGCTGCTGGCCGGCAAGAAAGTCGTCCAGGTCGACAACGACGCCAACCAGCTCGAAAAGGTGTTCCGCGCCACCCTCGCCATCCACGGCGACGCCCGCGACATGCTCGGCGCCCTGCTGGCCGTCGCCCGTCGGCAAGCCATGCCGCGCAAGGCGCTCGACAGACTCGCCGCAGCAACGGGCGAACGCCGCACCGCCGAGCGCTTCCGGCCGATCGAGCACCTGCTCGCCGAACTCGCCGCCCGCTTCGCCAGCGACGCGATGATCTTCGATGACAATATCATCTTCGCCCAGAGCTACCTCAAGGCCTCGCCCGGCATCCGCTATTTTCCGAACTCCGGCATCTCCTCGCTCGGCCACGCCCTGCCGGCCGCCATCGGCGCGCGCTTCGCGCGCAAGGCGCCGACTTTCGCCATCCTCGGCGACGGCGGTTTCCAGATGTGCTGCATGGAACTGATGACNNNNCACTGGCGGGTGGAAAGCGAAGCCGATGTCGACAGCCTGTTCGCGGCGGCCAACCTCACGGGCGAGATCAACCTCATTGAACTCATGTGGGACAAGAATGCGTTCCCCAGCTACCTGTCGAATCGGTAACCCGGACATCGAGGCGGAAATCGCCGCGCTCGAAACGGCGCTGTGGGCACATGGCTTCGACGCGACGAATCTCGCCGCCTACCAGGCCGCGCATCGGCGCCTGGAGCTGATCGCCGCCAACGGCGACGACCGGCGCCACAAGTTCGTCATCGTCGTCCCGGTTGCCGATCGGCCGCAGCATCTCGCCGCCTGCCTCGACAGCCTGCTCGCACTCTGCCGCGCCTACGGCTACGGCGGCGTGCGCAATGGTCGCTGGCGCAAAGTCATGGTGGTGATCGCCGACGACAGCGCCGATTACGCACACATCGCCGACAATCGCGCGCTCGCGGCGCAGGTGACCGCCCTCGGCCTCACCACGCATCACTTCGGCCCGGACGAACAAGCCGCGCTGCTCGCCACGCTCAACGACAGCGAACGTTCGACGCTGACCCAGGCGCTCGGCGACACCACACCGGCTTATCGCGGCCACAAAGGCCAGGGCGCGATGCGCAACCTCGCCTACCTGCATCTCGCCCGCATGCAGCACGCCGAGCCGAACGAGCGGCTGCTCTTCTGGTCCATCGACAGCGACCAGGAGTTCGCCGTCAAGGTCGGCACGGTCACCGGCGACGTGGATGTCTGCGCCGTCAGCTTCTTCCATCGCCTGGACGAAATCTTCGACCAGTCCGACGCGCTCGTGCTGACCGGCAAGGTAGTCGGCGACCCGCCCGTTTCGCCCGCCGTCATGGCCGGCAACTTCCTCGCCGATGTGGTCGACTTCGTGCAACTCGCCGCCGACGCCGACCCCGCCGCCGCCTGCCGCCATCACGACCGCGATGCGCATCGCGAAGGCGAAGCGGCTTATCACGACATGGCGAGCCTGTTCGGGTTCAGCGCCGCCAGCGCGGCCTATCGCTACCACTGCCCGCTCATCGGCGCGCATACCGAAGCCGATTGCTTCGCCCACTTCGCCGCGCGCCTGAACGGCTTCTTCTACGGCGAGCATCCGACCCGCGTTTCGCGCTACGTACATGACGAACTCTGGCGCAGCGTGCAACCGGCCCGCACGGTCTACGCCGGCAACTATGTCTTCCGGCCCGAGGCCCTGAAGTACGCCATTCCCTTCGCCGCGCTGCGCCTGCGCATGTCCGGGCCGACGCTCGGTCGCCTGGTGAAGGCCGAGAGCGGCGCGCGCTTCGTGTCCGCCAACCTGCCCATGCTGCACAAGCGCACGGTCGACGGCACCGGCCAGTCCGAGTTCCGGCCCGGCATCGACGGCGCCCGCAGCAACGTCGACATGTGCGGCGAATTCGAGCGGCAGTTCTTCGGCGATGTCATGCTGTTCACCATCGAGCGCCTGACCGCCGACGGCTATCCGCTGCGGCGTACTCCCACAGGGATTCCCTCCGGTCACGCCACGGCTGATTTTCAGCGCGCGCTCGACACGGTGCGCGATGAATTGCTGCGGCAGTACAACGCCAAGCGGATCGACATCCTCGGCAAGCTCGCTCACTTGAAAGAATTGCTCGACGACCCGACGCGCTGGTGGCCCGCCGCCGACGCGCATGCAAGCGCGCGCGCGGACTTTCGCAGCTTCGCCGAAAATATCGCCCGCAACTTTGGCGCCGATTCGCCCTGCCGCGAACGGATCAATTCAGCATCGAACTGGCGGCGGTGGCGCGGCGACTTCCTGGCGGCGATCACGCGCTATCCGGACGATACCAACGCCTGGCGCGACGCCATCGCCCGCCGCGCCAGCGCGGAATGATCGAGACCCCACTGCGCCGCTGGCTGCATCGACGCCAGCGTCCGGAACGCTATACCCGGCTCGAAGAATTGCTGGCCACCGCGCGACTCGACCGGGTCGGCATCCTGCGCAAGCAGCGCGACGATCTCGCAGGCATCGTCGCCTTCGCCGCCGCGCATGTGTCCTACTACCGTCGCCGCTTCGCCGGGCTGACGGACTTCGCCACGCTGCCGATCCTGACCAAGAGCGACGTCACCGCCGACCTCGACGAACTGCTCGCGGACACTGCCGACCGCAGCGAGGCGAAGATCGGCCACACCGGCGGCTCCACCGGCAAGCCGCTCGCCTTCTGGTACGACGAAGCCAAGCACGAACTCATGCGTGCCGGCATGATGCGCAGCTATATGGGCTCCGGCTGGCGCCCCGGTCAGAAGATCCTGAATTTCTGGGGCGCACGCCAGGACACGGTTTCCGGCGGCGTTTTCGGTGCCGGCTACGGCGACTTCATCGCCGCCGAACGTACCATCGCCGCCCACGAATACACCGAGCGCCAACTGCACGCATGGGCCGACACGCTCCTCCGCTACCAGCCCGTTCTGCTGCAAGGCTACGCCTCGATCCTCGCCGAACTCGCGCGCTTCGTCATCGCCCGACGGCTACCGATGCCAAAATCGCTGATCGGCGTCTATTCCACCGCCGAAGTGCTGGAAGACAGCCAGCGCGAACTGATGCAACGAGCCTTCTCTTGCAGCGTCTTCAACCAGTATGGCAGCCGCGAAATCCCGAACATCGCCTGCGAATGCCGGCACGGCAACATGCACGTCTTCACCGACATGGTGTTCCTTGAATCGGCTGCGGACGAGCGACTGCTCATCACTTCGCTCACCAACCGACTGATGCCGATGATCCGCTACGAGATCGGCGACGCCGGCCGCCTGCTCGACGGCGACTGCGCTTGCGGCTCGCCCTTCCCGCTCATGGCGATGAGCATGTGTCGCCAGAACGACCTCATCCGCACGTCCGGCGGCAAGACCGTGCATCCGTCGTACTTCAACAAACTGCTCTATGGCATGACGCAAATCCGGCAATATCAGTGGCAGCAAACCGCGCCCGACCGGATCGTCCTCAGCGTCGTCGCCTCGCCGCCATTGAGCGACGACACAGCAGGATCATTGCAGGAAAACATCCACCGGGATGTCGATGCGACGATGAGCCTCGAACTCCGTCAGGTCGATGAAATTCCGCGCACCGTGTCCGGCAAACACCGGTTTGTAATCGGGTTGCCAGACTGACGACCGCAGCTTGGCGTACCGCGACGACTGACTTTGCGTGGCACTAAACCAGCGCGACCTCGGAAACGCTGACGGTCACCCGAAAGTCGGCGTTGTAGCAGACCAGCTTGCGCAGCCGTCGGCTGGCCGTGGCGACCAGGAAGCGGTTTTCAAACTCATTGCCCGAGCGGCGGGCCTGCGCGATGAGCCGCTGGAAGACGTTCTGTTCCAATCGAACGATATGCCCCACGTACTTGTCGGGATTCTCCATCGCGGCTCTCCTCCGTTTTTCTTGTTCGGGTTCGACGGTGTCAATCGTCCGCCTGAAGTACGTCGCCCGCAATAGCGCGTTCGGACTAACGCCAGCGTCATTAGTCGCACCAAAAACATGGCGATCGACTTTGTGCGACGCAGCAGCAGATGAAATCACGCGGCCTGCTTCAGCGGCTCGATCTTCGCCACCTCGCGCTTGAGCGCCTTCTCGGCCTGCGACAGTTCATAATCTGCCTGCATGTGCAACCAGGGTTCCGCACTGCCGCCAAGCGCCGCCGCAAGCCGCACGGCCATGTCGGCGCTGATGCCGGCCTTGCCATTGAGCACGCGCGACAGCGCCACGCGGGTAACACCGATCCGCTGCGCGAAATCAGTCACAGTGATGCCGGTGTCGGTGAAAACCCCATCCCGCAGGACTTCGCCGGGATGCGGAGGATTGTGCATTCTCGTCATGATGTCCTCTGTCAGTGATAGTCCTGATAATCCACCAGGATCGCGTCGCCATCTTCGAAAGTGAAGGTCATGCGCCAATTGCCATTGACCCACACGGACCAATAGTCCTTGAGACCACCGGTGAGAGGGTGCAGCTTCCATCCTGGCAGCCCCATATCCGAAAGTTTCTTCGACGTATTCAACATTGCCAACTGTAGCCGCAGCCGCTTCGCATGGCCGGCTGAATTCCCGCCTTGTCGCCATGCTTGAAAAACTCCTCAAGCCCTTTGTGTCTGAACGATTTGATCACGACTCACACTGTATAGCATGGCTATACAACAGTCGACATAGACGCCAGGGCGCCCGGGCCGCGTATTGTCGGACTTACTTGGAAGTCCTGCTGGTACCGTGAGTGGGGCTCGAATCCACACACCTTGCGGCGGCGGATTTTGAATCCCTCATTTGTCCTACTTGGAGTGGGACTCACAAGCGACGCGCAAAATGCTCGCTGCCACTATACCGACCGAGAAGTGACCAAAGCCGTCTTTGCGATCGCCCGGAAGCGGAAATTCCGTCGCTATTTGAGCGTGGCCAGCCAATTCATTGTCAGAGCAAAAGCTACCTTTCTGCCGCTGGCCTAACGCATGCCTCTGCTTGAGCCGGAACACAGGATTCGGAGCACACAGGGGTTCCGAAAAGATCCATTGAAGCTCTACCGCCTGGCGCGATCGAACAGAACAGATTACCTTGCCGATCCATGCTGCAGTAGCCGGGACCGCACTTTGCCACGCCAAAGCGATCAAACTTGATTCCACCTCCCGGCGTGGAGCAGATCACATCGCCTTGACGGTCGACCACACACATGGCGTCTGGCTGAGGACATACCATATGCCCGTCTCGTGCTGGTATGCAGCTTCCGGTGGTCGCTTCGGCAACTGATGCCAGCAAGGCCAACCCGACAACAAATGAACGAACGGGGGTCAAACGCACTGTAGTCTCCCAAGCAACGTACATCTGAAAGTGCAGAAAATCAAAGGGGCCAAGCTCACAATTCCGCGGGCTTCAGTCTTTAGAAACGCCGATAGCATACCCGGACAGCGGTTGATTGTCTGCTCACGGGAAGTTGGACCGAAGGCCGCTCCTAGCCGACGACCGCCAGGTGGCACTTCATTCCAAGTTTGGATTGGTGAGCGTGACATCCGCCTGCTGTCAGCGGAACATATACAGGCCGACACACAACATCACGCCCATCCAATACGGCAGCGAGGTCCCGGAAGCTGCGTTGAGATAATGCGTCAGCACGATCTCCGGCGATTTTGAGCATAAAATCGAACTCCGATGGGCAAGTCGATTTTCCTTCCTGGCTTGTCATCAGTACGGGTGTGGATCGAGGGCGATGCGAAATTACTTCTGGGCAATCCTTTTTCTGTCCTTACTGGCTGCGGCCTGCTCGGGCATCGCGGATTTGCGGCCGGGCGAATCTGGCGTTGAAGACGTACAGCGCGCCATGGGCGTACCGGCGCTACGGTGGCAGGACGCCGACGGCTCAACGCATCTGGCCTATCCGCGAGGGCCGGAGGGGTTTACGACCTTGCTGGTTCATTTCGATTCCGGCGGCAGGTTGCGAAGTACGGAGAACGTGCTGGACGCGAAGCATTTCGCGGCGATCAAGCCGGGCATGGACAAGACAGGCGTATTGCACTTGCTTGGCCCGTCGCCGCCGGAACGGACGATCTACTTCGATGCCCGTGATGAACTGGTCTGGGAGTGGCGCTATTGCGACGACTGGCACGCCGCGGCGCGCTTCGACGTCCTGTTCGATGGGACGAGAGGAACGGTGCGTTCGACCATGAGCATCAGAGAAAACTGCGGCCTCGGCCATTGCTGGTGTGCGCAATAGGCCTTTCCTTACTCGCGAGACCGGTCCGTTGAAGAAGCTGGTCACGCTCATCAGCGGCGTGGTCCTTCTGTTGCTCGGCCTGATGTTTTCCGTCGTGGTTCTGGTCGGCGTCGTTGTCGTCGGCCTGCTGGTCTTGGGCTACCTGTGGTGGAAGACGCGGGAGATCCGCCGCGTCATGCGCGAGGCTCCAGTCAACCGACAGGGTGGCGATGTCATCGAGGGCGAAGCGGTGGTGGTCGACGACTCCGGGGCTTGAGACCCTATTGACTCTCTCTGAGAGTTTCTTGGTA